>NZ_WJSP02000247.1 GCF_009720255.1 Agromyces humi
CAGGAAGCCGGGCAGCGTCAGCCCGGCCGATCGCACGCCGCCGCCGACCGACGACTCGGCCTCGAGCAGCCGGACCGACAACCCGGCGCGCGCCGCGACGACGGCCGCGACGAGGCCGTTCGGCCCGCTTCCGACGACCGTGACGTCGATCACGGGCTGTGGGTTCACCGCGTCAGAACCCGGCTCCCATGGTGTTCACGTAGATCCACGGCAGTCGGTCCATCACCAACCGGTGCTGGTTGCCCTCGGCGTCGGGTCCCTCGTCCGGCACGGCGGGGTTCGACGCCTGACGGTGCTGCTGGCTCTCGTACTCGTCGTCCTCCTGCCAGAGGATGGTGCGCCCGTCATCGCTGACCCGGCCGACATAGGGCTTCACGTCACCCGAGCGCAACTCGGCGAGGGCGGCGTCGACGGATGCCGCGCGCTGCAGCCCGTGCAGCGTCACCCAGGTCGGCGGCCACAGCGTGAGCGAGCCGGCGGCGTGCCGGTCGAGCGCGTCGACGGGGCGGAACCACTCGACGGCCATGACCTCGTCGGGAGCGGGAGTGAGCTCGCCGTCGGGCACGCGCACGGCGAAGAAGGTGGTGCGCAGCTGCTTGGGCGAGTCCTTCGGGGGCGTCCAGTGCGCGAACGGCACGAGGTCGTAGCGGTCGAGCTCGAGTCCGATCTCCTCGCGCGTCTCGCGCACGGCGGCGCGGCGCGCGGCGTCCTCGGTGTCGAGCGAGCCGCCGAGGGCATCGGCCTCGTCGACGGCGCCGCCGGGGAAGACCCACGCGCCCGCGAACGAGCCGCGGTCGCGCGGCCGCTCCGCGAGGAGCACCTCGACGCCGCGCTCGCCGTCGCGCAGCAGGACGACGGTGGCCGCTGCGCCGGAGACCTCATCGTTGGTGAGGGATTCAAGGTCGCTGTTCATGCCTTCAGACTAGGCCGGACGCGCGACGAGCGCACCGGTTCCGACCGCCCGAGGCGCGCCCCCGGTGGATACACTTCGGGCATGCAACTGCCTCGATTCCGCGGACCCGACGACGAGGCCGTGTCGCCGTTCGCGACCTTCGTGCGGGCGCCCAACCCTGGGCCGATGACGCTCGAGGGCACGAACTCGTACGTGCTCCGGGCTCCGGGCTCCCGGGGCACGGTCGTGGTCGATCCAGGCCCCTCGATCGCGTCGCACCTCGACCACCTGGCCTCGTTCGGCCCGGTGGAGCTCGTGCTGCTCACGCATCATCATCCCGACCACAGCGAGGCGCTCGCCGAGTTCGCCGCGCAGGTGGGCGCGCCGGTCGCTGCGGTCGACCCCGCGTTCTGCATCGATCGTGCGCCGCTCATGGATGGCGAGGTGATCGAGGCCGCCGGCATCGAGATCGAGGTCATGCGCACCCCCGGGCACACGGCCGACTCTGCCTGCTTCGTGCTGGCCGACGACGGCGACCACGGATCGGTGCTCACCGGCGACACCATCCTCGGCCGCGGCACGTCGATCATCGCGGATCCCGACGGGGCGCTCGGCCCCTACCTCGAGTCACTCGGGCGGCTCAAGGCCTTCGCCGATTCGGTGCGCGGCATGGTGGCCGTGCTCCCGGGCCACGGGCCGGTGCTCCGCGACCTCGGCTCGATCTGCGACGACTACCTGGTGCACCGCGCCGACCGCCTCGACCAGGTGCGTCGGGCGCTCGCCCGTCTCGGCGCCGAGGCATCGGTCGGCGAGGTCACCGACCTCGTCTACGCCGACACGGATGCCGCGGTGCGGCCCGCAGCGGAGGCATCCGTCCGAGCGCAGCTCGTGTACCTCCGCGGGCGGGCGTAGCACCGCGGCATCCGTTCATCCGTTCGTCATGGCGACCTGCGGTCGCCCCTCGCGGGACGTGCCGGATCAGGCCGCGACGAGCGCGAAGCCGCCGGTCCAGCCGATCTTCTCGCCGACGGCGGCGGTGAGCTGGAGGAACCCGAGCGACTCGAGCTCACGGGCGCGGGCGAGCCGGCCCGCGTCGACGGCGTTGAGGCCGCCGGCGCGCACGACGTCGGCGAGGGCCTGCTTGGCCAGGTCGTCGTCGCCGGCGATGAGCACGGTCGTGGGAAGGCCCCCGATGGTCTTCTGCGCGAGGGTGGCGGCGAAGTTGGTGTTGAACGCCTTGAGCACCCGCGACTCGGGCAGCGCCTTGGCCAGCTCGCTGGCACGCGAGCCGTCGGCCGGCACGACGAGCGAGTCGAAGGTCTCGAAGTCCAGCGGGTTCGTGATGTCGACGACGATCCGGCCGGCGAGGTCGGCCCCGCGTGCGGCGACGATCTCGTCGATGGCGAAGTGGGGCACGGCGAGCACCACGATGTCGCCGGTGATGGGGTCGCTCGCGTCGCGGCCCACGACCTCGACGCTGTTGCCGCTGGCGGCCACGATGGCCCCGATCGCGCTGCCCATGTTGCCGTTGCCGATGATGCTGACGGTGGTCATGTCGTCCTCTCGTGCGCCCCTCGGACGCGGTTACTTGTTGGTACAACCATCACCTTAGCTGTAATCAGTTGTCGCGTCAACCAATGCGGTAGGATGAGGTCATGACCAGCGAGACGAGATGGCTGAGCACCGAGGAATCCGCCGCCTGGGTGCGCCTCGTCGCACTCGCCGAACTGCTGCCCGGCGCGCTCGACGCCCAGCTCCTGCGCGACGCCGGGCTCACGCATTTCGAGTACGGCGTGCTCATGGCGCTCGGCGCGGCATCCGATCGCACGATGCGCATGACCGAGCTCGCCTCCCGCACCAATGCGACGCTCCCCCGCCTGTCCCACGTCGCGCGCCGGCTCGAGGAGCGCGGGCTCATCCGGCGGTTCCCGTGCCCCGAAGACCGGCGCGCCACGAACGCGACGATCACCGACGCCGGCCTGCAGCTCATCGCGGATGCCGCGCCCGGCCACGTCGAGACCGTGCGGTCCAACGTGCTCGACGCGCTCTCTCCCGAGCAGCTCGAGCAGCTCTACGCCATCGCCGGCGCGGTGCTCGCCCGGCTCGACCCCGACGAGCGACTCGCCGCGACGTCCTGCCAGTTCAGCGAGGGCCCCGCGATCGCCCGCGCGGGCTGACCCGGCCGCCGCCCTGTGCCGCACCGCTGTGGTCAGCGCTGCTGCGGGCAGCACTGCCGTGAGCGGCATCCGCGCCACCGCCGCCGACCGCGACGCAGGCTGGGGTCATGAGCGAACACGAGACCCCACCGATCCAGCCGATCGACGCCGAGCTCACGCGACGGCTGTTCCACGAGCGCATCATCGTGCTCGGCGACGAGCTCGACCAGGCGGGCGGCAACCGCCTCATCGCGCAGTTGCTGACCCTCGCCGCCGACGACCCGCGCCGCGACATCCGCTTCTGGATCAACTCCCCCGGCGGGTCGGTGCCCGCGATGCTGGCGATCATGGACGTGATGCGCGCCATCCCCAACGACGTCGCCACCATCGCCGTCGGCTGGGCGGCGAGCGCCGGCCAGTTCCTGCTCACGGCGGGCACGCCCGGCAAGCGGTACGCGCTGCCGCACGCGCGCGTGCTCATGCACCAGGGCTCGTCGGGCATCGGCGGCACCGCCGTCGACGTCGAGCTGCAGGCCGACGACCTCAGGTACACGCGCGACGTGGTGCTCGGCATCACCGCCGAGCTCACCGGGCAGCCGATCGAGCGCATCGCCCAGGACTCGCTGCGCGACCGCTGGTACACGGCGGAGCAGGCGGTGGAGTACGGCTTCGTCGACCGGGTCGTGCAGGGCTCCGAGGAGCTCTACGGCGGCACCGCCCGCCCGATGACCGGACTGCGGGTGCCGGCATGAGCTCCTACACGATCCCCTACGTCGTCGAGAAGCGCGGCAACGCCGAGCGGACGATGGACGTGTACAGCCGCCTGCTCTCCGAGCGGATCGTCTACCTCGGCACCGAGATCGACGACGGCGTCGCGAACGTGCTCATCGCGCAGTTCCTGCACCTCGCGTCGGAGTCGAGCGAGACGCCGATCAGCCTGTACCTGAACTCACCCGGCGGTTCGCCGGGCGCCGCCCTCGCGGTGTACGACACGATGCAGCACATCCGACCGGATGTCGCGACGACGTGCGTCGGGCAGGCGGGAGGCCCTGCGGCGGTGCTGCTCGCCGGCGGCGCGAAGGGCCAGCGCGCGATCCTGCCGCACGGCAAGGTCACGCTGCACCAGCCCTCGACGCAGGGACGCGGCACCGTGCCCGACCTGATCCTGCACGCGGACGAGGTGGTGCGGGTGCGCGCCGAGCTCGAGGCCGCGCTGGCCGCCGACACCGGACGCGACCTGGTTACGCTGCGGCACGACACCGATCGCGACCTCATCCTGCCCGCGGCCGCCGCAGTCGCGTACGGCCTCGCCGACCACGTGCTCGAGGCCCAGGCGCTCGCGACGGTCCGCTAGGACTCGAGCATCTCGTCGACGAGGGCGCGCACCGCCGCCTCGAACGCGGCGAAGGCCGGGTTCGAGGCGGCGTCCCCCGACCAGAGGCGCAGCTCGCGGCGATCGCGCCCGGTACCCAGCTCCACCGTCACGGGCACCTCGTCGTCGCCGATGCGCCGCGTCGATCCATCGAGGTGCGCGAGGTCGGCCGCCTCGACCGCGGCCGCGAGGCGCTCGGCCTGCCCGGGCGTCAGCACGCCGGTCGCCTCACGACGACCGAGGTCGCCGCGGCCGGAACGGGACGCTGCCGCCGTGCCGTAGGCCTCGACGGTCAGCGTCACGTATCCGGACATCTCGTGTCCTCGCTGGTAGTGCAGGATCATGTCGGCTCCGCTCATCACATCTCCCGCAAGGAACAGGTGTAGCCGGCGAACGCCCGCGCCACCTCGGTGACGATGTGCTGGAAGTGGCGCGCCTTGAACTTCGCCTGCGGGATGCCCTGAGCGTAGTAGTTCGCCATGATGCTGTGGTCGTTCGTCAGCACCCGGCCCGGGATCGCCGGATTGGAGTACTCGTCGCTCACGCCGAGCGCCGCGTGGCCGAACTCGTGGGCGTAGGTGATGTCGATCTCGGGAGCCCCGCTGCCCTCGAGCTCGTAGACGTTGCCGCCGGCCGCCGCCATCGCGCTGTCGCCGCCCGGGGCGCCACCGTGCACGCCGATCTGGTAGCCGGTGTCGAGGTCGTACAGGAGGAACGTGATCGGCAGCTCGATCGGCGCCGGCCCGGCTGCGGCGGAGTTCGGCGTGCAGACGACCTTGAACTTGTTGTCGAGGTAGGAGTACGCCGCGGTCTTCACGCGGCGGATGAAGGCGGCGTACGCGGCATCCGACGCCCAGGTGCCATGGCGCACCCAGTTGATGCCGAGCGTGATCTCGATGGTCGACCGGGTGCGGTTGAGGATGAGGTCCTGCGTGTACGTGTTGCCCGTGTCGGTCGTCTCGGAGATCGCCGTGCGGGTCGTCACGTCGCGGCTGACCACCGGCCCGGCCGCGGCCGGCACGCCTCTGAGCTCGCCGGCGAGGATGCGCTGCGCCACCCGGTTGCCGACGGTGCCCTGCATCCTGGCCATCGCGTCGCGTGCGACGCCGGGCGGTTCGG
>NZ_WJSP02000248.1 GCF_009720255.1 Agromyces humi
GTGCGCGACGGTCACTAAGACTCGGCGCTCGGTGCCATGCACGTGCTTCCTCTCTAGTCGGCCCACCATCCGTAGACGGTGTGGCGGCGTTGCTGGTTGATCAGGTGTGAGTCGTCTACCTCATGCGTGCCCGACCCCGAGCCGCCCGACGCGGCATCCGACTTCCCCTTCGCCCCGTGCCGGGCCGCTTCAGCAGCGCGAGGGCGACGACGCTCGGCAGGAAGTGCACGCCGACGGTCAGTCCGTAGAGCAGCGGGCCACCGCGTCGCGGCTCACCGCCTCGTCGTGCTCGACCACGGCCGCGTAGACGCGTCGCCGGAGCGGGTCGGACAGGACTGCTGCGGCCGACCAGCCGTCGTCGGCGGGGCTGCCGCCATGGGATGCCATGCCAGGAGCCTACTCTAAAAACAGTCAACATTGACAGAAGAGTTCCGCCGACCTAGCGTCGAGGATGAGCGCGGAGCGGCCGACCGGCCCACGCCAACGACACGCTGGAGGTGCCGCATGAGCCCCGATGGAATGCCCGCGGTCGTGCCGCTGCACGCCGTCGCCGACGACGAGGCGCCCACGATCGACCGCGATCGTGCCCAGCACGCCGTGGCCGACCTGCTCGCGGCCCTCGGCCAGGACCTCCGGTCGCCGCACCTCGTCGAGACGCCCCGTCGCGCGGCCGACGCGCTCATCGAGCTCCTCACGCCCGAGCCCTTCCGCGTCACGACCTTCCCGAACGACGAGGGATACACCGACCTGGTCCTCCTGACCGACATCCCGTTCCACTCGCTCTGCGAGCACCACCTGCTGCCGTTCCGCGGCGTCGCGCACGTCGGCTACCTGCCCGGCGACCGACTCGTCGGCCTCTCGAAGCTCGCGCGGATCGTGGAGCACGTGTCGAGGGCGCTCCAGGTGCAGGAGCGGATGACGCAGCAGATCGCCGAGTGGCTCGACACCGAGCTCGCGCCACGAGGCGTGGGCGTCGTGCTGGAGGCCGAGCACCTCTGCATGTCCCTCCGCGGGCCACGTATCGTGGGCAGCGTGACCACGACGAGCAGGTTCACCGGACTCCTCGCAGACGATCCGCGCCTCCGTCGGTCGTTCGAGTCGCGGGCGGCCAGGGGAACGGAGCGGAGATCATGAGCGGTGAGCCGGGCATCCTGATCATCGGCGGCGGCCTCGCGGGGGCATTCCGGCTCGGGGGCGACGTCGACCGTGCGTTCGAGTTCGGCATCGCCTGCCTCGCGGGCGCTCTGGCGGTGCGTCCGCAGGCGGCGGCGCCCCTTGCCATTCCAGTTAGCGAGCACTAACATCGAAGCCGGTTAGTGCCCATTAACTGTGGGCGCGCGAGGCATGTCGCAGAGAGGCGCAGATGGTCATGCTCATGAGCACGCCCGGGAGCCGGATCCGATGAAGATCATCGTCCTCGTGAAAGAGGTCCCCGACACCTACGGGCAGCGCAAGCTCGACCTCGAGACGGGGATCGCCGACCGCGCCGCGAGCGAGGCCGTGCTCGACGAGATCGGTGAGCGCGCCCTCGAGGTGGCACTCGCCTACGCCGACTCGCACGACGGCACCGAGGTCGTGGTCATGTCGATGGCCCCCGAGAGCGCCACGGCGACGATCCGCAAGGGCCTCGCGATGGGAGCGGCATCGGCCGTGCACATCACCGACCCCGGCCTGGCGGCCGCAGACCTCGGTCTCACCGCCCGCACCCTGGCCGCGGCGATCCGGCGTACCGGGTTCGACCTGGTCATCGCGGGCAACCTCTCCACCGACGGCAGCGGTGGCGTCATGGCCGCCATGCTGGCCGAGCTGCTCGGCGTCCCGAACGCGACCGCGCTCTCGTCGGTCGAGATCGCTGAGGGCTCCGTTGCCGGGGCGCGTGAGGTCGAAGGCGGCACGATGCGCGTGACCGCCGAACTGCCGGCGGTCGTCTCGATCACCGAGGCGCTCCCCGATGCGCGCTATCCCAACTTCAAGGGCATCATGGCCGCGAAGAAGAAGCCGTTCGAGACGCTGAGCGCCGCGGACCTCGGCATCGATCCGCAGGACCTCTCGACCGCCGTCTCCATCATGACCGCCATCGCCGAGAAGCCGCCGCGCACCGCGGGCGTCAAGATCGTCGATGAGGGCGACGGCGGCACGAGGATCGCCGAGTTCCTGATCGAGAACCGACTGGTCTGAGAGGACGACCGTGACCGACCGCCCCGCAGACCCGATCCTCGTCCTGCTCGAGACCACACCGAACGGTGAGCTCGCGACGAGCACGGCAGGCCTCCTCGGCGCCGCCTCGCGCATCGGCACGCCCGTCGCGCTCGTCGTCGTCGCACCCGGACGGGCGCAGGCGCTCGCGGAGCAGTCGGCAGCGGCCGGAGCCGAGAAGGTGCTCGTCGTCGAGACCGACGCGACGCAGGCCGAGCTGACGACCCCGCAGGTCGACGCGCTCGCCGCGGCCGCCGGCGCCGTCGGGCCCGATGCCGTGCTCATCCCCAACTCGATCCACGGCCGCGACATCGCGGGCCGCTTCGCTGCCCGCACCGGCGCCCCGATCGCCGTCGACGCGGTCGGCGTCTCGCGCGACGACGAGGGCATCGTCGCCCACCACTCGGTCTACGGCGGCGCGTACGACGTCGACTCGGCGGCGACCTTCGGCCCGCTCGTCGTGACCGTGCGCCAGGGCGCCGTCGACGCGCGCGCGGAGGCACGGCCCGTCGTCGTCGAGGCGCTCGAGGTGTCGCCGTCCGGCGCGGCATCCGCGGCCATCGAGTCCTTCGAGGCCGTGACCGAGGCGTCGAGCCGACCCGAGCTGCGGGGAGCGACGCGGGTCGTCTCCGGCGGCCGCGGCCTCGGCTCGGCCGAGCAGTTCGCCCTCGTGGACGAGCTCGCCGACGCGCTCGGCGCCGCGGTCGGCGCGTCCCGCGCGGCGGTCGATGCCGGGTACATCCCGGCGAACCACCAGGTCGGGCAGACCGGGGTCTCGGTGTCGCCGCAGCTGTATGTCGCGCTCGGCATCTCGGGTGCGATCCAGCACCGCGCCGGCATGCAGACGGCGAAGAACATCGTCGCCGTGAACAAGGATCCCGACGCACCCATCTTCGAGGTCGCCGATTTCGGCGTGGTCGGCGATGTGTTCACCGTGGTCCCGCAGCTGATCAGCGCGCTCGCCGAGCGGAAGCGGTGACCGGTGGGCGCCGACGTGCGGAACCTGCGCAGGGGACTGCCCCGGGAGCGCGGCGGTGACGCCTGGCCTCCCTCCGTCGCAGCGCCCGTCGAAGCCGTCGCGTCCTCGGTTCGGACCGAGGCCAGTGCTGCGGCACCCGTGGCGTCGGCGCCCTTCGCGTCAGCACCGCTGACGTCCGGGCCCGTCGCGTCAGCACCGCCGACGTCGGGGCCCGTCGTCCCGGCACCCGGGGCTCGAGCGGTCGCGCCGGCTCCCGCATCCGGTCGTCGACTTCGAAGCGGGCTTCCGCGGGAGAAGGGCGGCCTGCCGTGGCCCGTCGCCGGCGACGCGTCCAGGGAGGCGACGGTCGAGGTGACGGATGCCGCGCCCGCCCCGCAGCCGGCAACCGTCGCCGAGGCGCCGGTGTCGGCCGCCCCGTCGGTACCGGTGGCACCGCCCTCCGCCGTCGCCACCCCGTCGGCGCCGATCGCTGGACTCCGCCGGGGGCTTCCCCGAGTGGCCGGAGGAGACCCGTGGCCATCTCCGACGGCGGTCGCTCCCGCATCTGCGTCAGCACCGCGTCCGACGGCTGCCGCCGAACCGCCGGCTGCGGCGGCGTCTGAATCCGCCGAACCCTCCGCGGAGGTGCTGACTTCCGAGCCCGTCCAGCCCGTCGCGCGAACCGCCGAGGCGAGCGCCGCGTCGCAACCGGCCACGAGATGGTACGCCGCCCTCACCCGCGGGCAGTGGGCCGCGGCATCCGTCGTCGGCATCCTCGCGATCATCGGCGCCGCGACCATCGTCGTGCAGCTCACGCGCTGGTTCCTGGGGCTCGGGTTCATGCAGGACTTCCTCGCGACCTACCCCGGGGAGACGCCCCTGCCCGAGGGTGCGCCGGTCGGCCTGCCGGCGTGGCTCGGATGGCAGCACTTCTTCAACGTCTTCCTGATCGTGCTGATCATCCGCTCGGGGTTGCAGGTTCGCACCGAGCGGCGTCCGGCGGCGTACTGGACGCCGCGGTGGTCGAAGGGCGGGCAGGGCAAGATCAGCCTGAACCTGTGGTTCCACCAGTCGCTCGACATCCTGTGGCTGGTGAACGGCGTCATCTTCGTCGTGCTGTTGTTCGCGACCGGCCAGTGGATGCGGGTCGTGCCGACGAGCTGGGAGATCATCCCGAACGCCGTGTCGGCCGGCCTGCAGTACCTGTCGCTCGACTGGCCGCTCGAGAACGGCTGGGTGAACTACAACAGCCTCCAGGTGCTCGCCTACTTCGCGACGATCTTCATCGCGGCGCCACTCGCGGCCGTGACCGGGGTGCGCATGTCGGGGTTGTGGCCGAAGAACGCCCCGGCACTCAACCGCAGCTATCCCGTGGAGTGGGCACGTGCGGTGCACTTCCCCGTGATGCTGTACTTCGTCGCCTTCATCGTCGTGCATGTCACGCTCGTCTTCCTGACCGGGGCGCTCCGCAACCTCAACCACATGTACGCGGCGCAAGACGCCGAGGGCTGGCTGGGGTTCTGGATCTTCGTGGCCTCGCTGGTGGTCATCGCGGCAGCGTGGATCGCCGCCCGTCCGTCCGTGCTCGCGCCGATCGCGGCCGTGTTCGGCAAGGTCGGCCGATAGCGCCGCCGGCCGGCCCGGCATCACTCGCCGCGACGGTGCAGCCCGCTTGTCATTTCAGTTAGCGACCGCTAACATCGACTCCAGTTAGTGCGCGCTAACTGGATGGCGCGCGAACGACGTCGCAGAGAGGCGCGGATGATCACGCTCATGAGCCCGCTCGATCGTCCATCGGGAACGGTGCCGCGTACTGCCCGACGACCGTTCGACCGAGTGCTCGTCGCCAACCGCGGCGAGATCGCGGTTCGCGTCATCCGCACGCTGCGCCGCCTCGGCATCCGCTCGATCGCCGTGTACTCCGACGCCGACGCGGGCGCCCCGCACGTGCGGCTCGCGGACGAGGCCGTGCGCATCGGTCCGGCCCCCGCCGGCGAGAGCTACCTGGATCCCGAGCGCATCATCGCCGCCGCCCTCGAGTCGGGCGCCGAAGCGGTCCACCCGGGCTACGGCTTCCTCTCGGAGCATGCCGGCTTCGCCGAGGCGTGCCGCGATGCGGGGCTCGTCTTCGTGGGTCCGGGCACCGAGGCGCTCGAGGTGATGGGCGACAAGATCCGCGCGAAGCGGCACGTGGAGGCATCCGGTGTGCCCACTGTGCCCGGCATCGCCGATCCCGCCCTCGACGACGCGGCACTCCTCGCCGCCTCCGCCTCCGTGGGCTTCCCGTTGCTCGTGAAGCCGTCGGCCGGTGGCGGCGGCAAGGGCATGCAGGTCGCCCGTGATGCCGCCGGGCTCGCCGCCGCACTGCCGGCG
This sequence comes from Agromyces humi, assembly GCF_009720255.1. GTDB lineage: Bacteria > Actinomycetota > Actinomycetes > Actinomycetales > Microbacteriaceae > Agromyces > Agromyces humi. The sequence continues at coordinate 5,528 of NZ_WJSP02000248.1, forward strand.
GC
>NZ_WJSP02000249.1 GCF_009720255.1 Agromyces humi
TGGACGGCTGAGGCGACGCCGGCCCGGCGCCGACGCGCCGGACCGCAGCGGCGGTGCTCAGCCCCGGGCGATCGCCCGCCCGGCCGCGCGGCCGGTGAAGAGGCATCCGCCGAGGAAGGTGCCCTCGAGCGCACGGTACCCGTGCACGCCGCCGCCGCCGAACCCCGCGGCCTCGCCGACCGCGTAGAGCCCGGGCACGACCGCGCCGTCGGACGCGAGCGCGCGCGAATCGAGGTCGGTCTGGATGCCGCCGAGGCTCTTCCGCGTGAGCACGTGCAGCTTCACGGCGATGAGCGGGCCGGCCTTCGGGTCGAGGATCCGGTGCGGCGTCGCCACCCGGATGAGCTTGTCGCCCCGGTACTTGCGGGCCCCTCGCACGGCGGTGAGCTGCAGGTCCTTCGAGAACTCGTTCTCGAGCTCGCGGTCGCGCGCCACGATCTCGCGCTCGATGTTGTCGGTGTCGATCGGCACCTCGGGGGAGATCGCCCGCATGCCGTCGAAGAGCTCGGGCAGCGTGTCGGCGACCACGAAGTCGACGCCGTGCTGCTTGAAGGCCTCGACGGGTCCGGGCGCGCCCGACCCGAGCCGGTCGGCGAGGAGCTTCAGGTCCTTGCCGGTGAGGTCGGGATTCTGCTCGCTGCCCGAGAGCGCGAACTCCTTCTCGATGATCTTCTGCGTCAGTACGAACCACGAGTGGGCGTGCCCCGTGGCCACGATGTGCTCCAGCGTGCCCAGGGTGTCGAACCCCGGGAACAGCGGCACCGGAAGCCGCCGGCCCTCGGCATCGAACCACAGTGACGAGGGACCGGGCAGGATGCGGATGCCGTGCTCGGGCCACACCGGATCCCAGTTCGTGATGCCCTCGGTGTAGTGCCACATGCGATCGCCGTTCACGAGTCGGGCGCCCGCGCGTTCGGCGATGGGCAGCATCCGGCCGTCGACATGCGCGGGAACCCCCGAGAGCAGTCGCTCCGGCGCGACGCCCATGCGCTCGGGCCAGAACTCCCGTACCAGGTCGTGATTGCCGCCGATGCCACCGGATGCCACCGCGAACTCGTTGACCGTGAAGATGAACGACAGCAGGGCGACCACCGCGAGGATCGGCGCGGCGAGCCGCAGGATGATCGTGAAGAAGATGCGTGCGTGGCCCGCGCCGTCGATCTTGGCTGCCTCGTCGATCGATGCCGGAATGGTGTTGAAGAAGCCGTACATGAGGAACGTGTTCACGCCGAGCGCGCCACCGAGGTACACCATGATGAGGCCGATGTGCGTGTTCAGGCCGATCGCGGGGAACCAGTCGGAGATCGAGCTCATGAGCAGGAAGATCGCCACGACGGCGAGCATCTGCGGGAACATCTGCACGACGACGATCGAGATGAGCCCGAAGCGACGGCCCGTGAACCGCATCCGCGAGAACGAGTAGGCAGCGAGGCCGCCGAGGAACACGGTGCCGATCGCGGTGATGGACGCCACGAGGAGCGTGTTGGCGAACCACTGCGGATACGGCACCTGCGGGTCGGTGAGGATCCGTGCGTAGCTCTCGAGGCCGAACTGGGAGAACAGCGCGTTCGAGCCGGTGAGCGTGCCCTGCGGATTCAGCGACGACGAGATCACGAAGACGATGGGGAACAGCGCGAACACGACGACCACCAGCCCCACGACATGGCGCCATCCCGTCGCCCCGAACCAGCGGCCGAAGTTGAACGGGCGCTTCGGCGGCACGTACGGGCGCTCATGGCGCCGCGACTCGGCATCGAGGGCGGCGGCGAGGATCTCGGACTCGACGACGGGTGCTTCCACCCAGGAACGGTTGTTCTTGGTGGCCATCAGTTCAGCTCCTCGAGGGTCTTGGTGCGACGGAAGGCGATGATCGCGATCACGGCCACGATGATGAAGATGATGATGGAGTACGCACTCGCCAGGCCGTAGTCACGCGACTGGCCAGTGAAGGCCACCTTGTAGACCATGGTGATCAGCAGGTCGGTGAAGCCCACGGGGATGGGCGCGTTCGAGTCGCGTGGCCCGCCGTCGGTGAGCATGTAGATCACGTTGAAGTTGTTGAAGTTGAACGCGAACGACGCGATGAGCAGCGGCGCCACGGTCACGAGCAGCAGCGGGAGCTTGATGAGCCGGAACACCGCCCACGGCTTGGCGCCGTCGACCGTCGCGGCCTCCTGCAGCTCGTCGGGGATGGACTGCAGCGCACCCATGCACACGAGGAACATGTAGGGGAAGCCGAGCCACAGGTTGACGATGAGCACCGAGACCTTGGCCAGCCATGGGTCGGTGAGCCATGGGATCTCGGCCCCGCCGAGCAGCACCTGGTTGATGAACCCGAAGCTCTCGTTCATCATGCCCGCCCAGATCAGCGCCGAGAGGAACGACGGGATCGCATACGGAAGGATCATCAGCACGCGGTAGACCTTGCGGCCGCGCATGCGCATGTCGTTGAACACGATCGCGAGGAACAGCCCGAGGAAGAACGTCGACGCGACCGAGATGAGCGCGAACGCGAAGGTCCAGAGCGTGACGTAGACGAGCGGCTGCGCGAGGCGCGGGTCGGTCACCGCGCGCACGAAGTTGTCGAAGCCGACGGTGATCTGCCAGCCGGGGAGGAGTTCGTCGCCGTCCTCCGACGTGAACGCGCCGGTCCCGATGTCGGAGTAGACGGTGCCCGTCGTGACATCGGTCATCGTGCCTGCCGCCGCGTCGTACTCGAGGGTCGAGACGTACTGGTAGGCATTCGAGCCATCGGGCGTGCGCAGCGCACCGTCGTTCGGGTCGTCGGAGAAGGGCACGGCGAGCTCGGTGATCTCGTCGGTGCGGGCGAGCACGTCGGCGAAGCTCAGCGACGTCCAGCCGTCGGCGGCGACGGCCTTGCCGCCCTCCATCTCGGCGTCGACGGGCTCGAGCGGCTGGTCGTTGGTGCCGACGAACGCGTCGCCGTCGGGGTCGGTGGCGAGCAGGCCGAGCGTGCCCAGGCGGTCGACCACGGTGATCGGGTACGCGGGCGAGTCCTCGACGCGCTCGAGCGACGAGGCCATCAGGGATGCGACGGCCTGCTCCTTCGAGCCGTTGTGGCCGGTGCCGTAGTTCGTGAACGCGATGTAGCCGGTGTAGACGAGCACGAAGACCTGGAACAGCACGAGGAAGATGACACCCGGCGTGAGGTACTTCGGCGGGAGCTTGCGACGCGAGAAGTAGATCCAGTTGACGGCGATGGCCACGACGGCCACGATCGCCGCGATGAGCCACTGGTCATGCGTCGCGAGCACGAGCACGGCGTACACCGCGATCGCGTCGACGACGCCGAGCAGCACGATCTTCAGCAGGAGCATCTTCACTCCGACGGATGCCGCGTCGGCGATGCTCGCCGCGCGTCGCTGCTTCTTCGTGGGCGGCTGCTGCGGTGTCTCCGCTGCGACCTCGTCGTCGATCGTGGTGCTCATCCTGCGGCTCTTCTCGTCGGAAACGTGAGCGCTCCGGGTCGGATGCCGCAGCGGCATCCGACCCGGAGTCTCTCGGTGCTTACTTGATGGCGGCCTGGACGTCGGACGTGAGCTTCTGCCACGTCGCGACGGGGTCGGCACCGTTGATGATGTCGGCCTCGGCGATGCCCCAGTACTGCCACACGGAACCCATGGCGGGGATGGCGGGCATCGGCACGGCCTCGGCGCCGACCGCGGCGAACCCGGCGACGATCGGGTCCTCCGACGCGGTCTCAGCGGCGGCCGAGAGGGCGGGCAGCACGTTGCCCGCCTCGAAGAGCTCCAGCTGCACGTCCTCGGTGCCGATGTAGTTCACGAGGAAGTCGTTCGCGGCGACCTTGTTCTTCGACTCGGCCGAGACGAAGAAGCCCTTCACGCCGGCGAACGGCGAGGCGACCTCGGCGGTCGGGCTGGGCACGGTGTCGATGGCGACGTTGACGCCGGCGTCGATGGCCGAGCCCACGTTCCACGGGCCGGTCAGCCAGAAGGCGGCCGTGCCGTCGATGAACGCCTGCTTGGCGATGTCACCGTCGATGTCGGTGTTGAAGACGCCGGTGCCGTTCTTGCCCTGGCTGCCGAGCCACGTGGCGAACTGCTCGCCGCCCGAGTTCCCGAGCTGCAGGTCGGTGGGGTCGTAGCCCTCAGCGCCGCTGCCGAACACCGGAGCGCCGAATGCGGTCTGGAACGGGTACAGGTGGTAGGGGTTGCCCTCGGCACCCTGCTCCACCACGAAGGGCTGCGTGAGGCCGGCGGCCTGGCCCTTGGCGATCATGTCGTCGAAGCTCGTGGCCGGCTCGGGGACGAGGTCGGCGTTGCGCAGCACGGCGATGTTCTCGACCGCGTAGGGGAGCATGTACGTGGTGCCCTCGTAGGTCGACGCGTCGATCGCGACGGGGAGGTAGTCACCCGCGGAGTCACCCAGCTCGATGGGAGCCACGACGCCGTTGGTCGAGAGCTCGCCCAGCCAGTCGTGCGCGCCCATGGTGATGTCGGGGCCCTTGCCGGTGGGGACCTGCTGGATGAAGTCGTCCTTGATGTCGGCGTTGTCCTTGCCGACGAGGTCGACCTTGACACCGGTCTTGTCGGTGTAGGCCTCGGCCGCGCCCTTCAGCGCGTCGACGCGCTCGGCGTCGACCCAGACGGTCAGCGTGCCGCTCGACGAGGCGTCGCCCTCGGAACCGCTGTCGCCGGACGAGCAGCTCGCCAGGCCGAGCGTCGCGACGACCGCGACGGCCCCGGCAGCGAGGAGGCTCTTCGTGTTCACCCTCATTGGTGTGCCCTTCTCAGTGTGCGTGGAGTCGGCGCCTTCGCCTGGTGAGGGAGCTGTGTTCCCCGTTCCGTTGCCGGAACCGCGCACCGTGCCCGAAAGGCCGTTCTTCCGTATGAAAGTGCTCGCAATTGTGCAAGCGATTACAGGTATACCTTGCGTAACGGGCATTACCAAACCCGGCATCCCCCATTGATACCGCTTCGTGACCATTCTGTGATGGGGCGATGCTGCAAGCGTTTCCATGATGTATCGAGATGACGTACAGTTTCCGTCATGACTTCCGAGTGGTGGCGCACTGCCGCGATCTACCAGATCTATCCCCGGTCCTTCGCCGACGCCAACGGCGACGGCATGGGCGACCTCGCCGGCATCACCAGCCGGCTCGGCGACCTGCAGGACCTCGGCATCGACGCCATCTGGCTCTCTCCCTTCTACACGTCGCCCCAGCGCGACGCCGGCTACGACGTCGCCGACTACTGCGACGTCGACCCGCGGTTCGGGACGCTCGCCGACTTCGACACGATGCTCGCCGAGGCGCACGCTCGCGGCATCCGCGTCATCATCGACCTCGTGCCCAACCACTCGTCCGACGAGCACGAGTGGTTCCAGGCCGCCCTCGCCGCGCCCGCCGGCAGCAGGTCGAAGAACGGGTGGTAGACCGGCGGCGTGATGATGACGCCGTCGCCGGGCCGCGTGACGCGGCGGAGCACCTCGACGTTGCCGAGGCTCACGTCGGCGGTGCAGGTGACGCGCGCCG
>NZ_WJSP02000025.1 GCF_009720255.1 Agromyces humi
GGCGGCCGCCGCATGAGCACCGTGCGCAGGTTCCTCGCCACCACCCTGGTCGGCGCGATGATCGTGGTGGCTGCCGTGGCAGTGGGCATTCACGCCAAGCAGACTGAAGTCGTCGAGGCCGCAGGGCTACAGCACCGCGGAGGTCGCCGCCCGGATGGACGTGGGCTACGAGACGGCGAAGACGTACCTGCGCCGCGTGCGCGAGAAGTATGCGCGCGTCGGGCGTCCGGCGAGCCGCAAATCCGAGTTGATCCGCCGCGCGGCGGAGGACGGGCTGCTCGAGTAGATGGCGAAACTGTACTTCCGCTATGGGGCGATGAACTCCGGCAAGTCGACGGCGTTGCTCCAGGCGGCGTTCAACTACGAGGAGCGCGGGCACCGAGTGCTGCTGGCCAAGCCGTCGGTCGACACGAAGGGCGATCGCAGCATCGTGTCGCGGCTGGGAGTGGTGCGCGAGGTGGACTTCACCATCGGGCCCGAGGACGACGTGCTCGACCGGTTCCAGCAGCACCGCAGCCGCGTGATCGAGGCCCATGGACGCGACGTGAGCTGCCTGCTCGTCGACGAGGCGCAGTTCCTCTCGGCCGAGCAGGTCGACGACCTGCTGCGCATCGCGCTGATGGATGCCATCCCGGTGCTCGCCTACGGCATCCGCACCGACTTCCAGACGGTGGCGTTCCCCGGGAGCCGGCGCCTGCTCGAGGTCGCGCACAGCCTCGAGGAGCTGAAGACGATCTGCCGGTGCGGCCGCAAGGCGATCTTCAACGCCCGCCGCATCGACGGCGTCTTCGTGTTCGACGGCGACCAGGTCGCGATCGACGGCGAGGACGTGACCTACGAGTCGCTCTGCGGCGTCTGCTACCTGGAGGAGAGCGGCGGCGTGCTCAACGGCCGCCACTGACCATCCGATGAGCGACCGCCGACGCCTCAACCGAGTCGACGGGGTCGACGCCGCCAGGGGATTCGCGCTGATCGGCATGTTCGTGGCGCACGTGGCCCCCGCCGTGGCATCCGTCGACGCGGCCGCGCTCATCGCGATCGCCGACGAACGCCCCCGACTGCTCTTCGCCCTCACGGCGGGCATCGGGCTCGGCTTCATCTCGGGCGGCACGCGTCCGATCGTGGAGGACCGCGGGGAGCTGCGCCGGCAGATCGCGGTGCGGGCCGTGATCCTCATCGCCCTCGGGATGCTGATCTGGGCGACGCTGCATCCGCTCGTCTACATCATCCTCGACGTCTACGGCGTGGCCTTCCTGCTGATGCTGCCGCTGCTGTTCCTGCCGCCGCGAGGGGCGCTCGCCCTCGGCATCGGGCTGCTCGCCATCACGCCGGCGCTCGCCGAGCTGGGCACCCGAACCGCGCTCGCCGAAGCGGTGCGGCAGACGCCGTTCCGGTTCCTGTCGGACTGGATCGTGGGCGGCGCCTATCCCGTCATCGTCTGGGTGCCGGTGATGCTGATCGGCCTGGCGCTCGCGCGAATGGACCTGACCTCGCCCCGCGTCATCGGGATGACGGCGCTCGTCGGCGCGGCCGCGGCATCTGTGTTCCTGCCGGTCGCCTCGCGGCTGCCCGCGCCCGAGGTGGTCGGCGAGGCGGGCTGGTCGGTGCCGCTGCGCGCCTCCCTCGAGACCCTCGGCAACGTCGGCGTGGGCGCGCTCGTCGTGGCGGCGCTGCTCACCCTCACCGCGCTCGCCCGGCCCGCGGTGCGCCGGGTGTCGGGCGCGGTGCTCTCGCCGGTGACCGCGATGGGCTCGATGCCGCTCAGCATCTACACGATCCACCTCGTCGTCATCTCGCTCGCCATCCGCATGGAGGACGGCGTGCCGACCGACGACTCGTGGCCGCTGCTCGTGGGGCTGATCGTCGGGTCGATGGTCTTCGCGTGGCTCTGGCGCCGGCACCTCGGGCGCGGGCCACTCGAACGCCTGCTGCGCCGGGCGAGCGGTCGTGACCGGGCGGATGCCGCGGGCGCGTCCGCGATCTGAGCGGGCGTTCACGGCGCAGTGCGGCACCCCTGTGGCGCAAATGCGTGGGGGATTTCCCGGTTGTGGAAGACTGACCACAGACTTGGCCTGCGCCGGAATGGCGGCAGAGCAGTCGGGGGTCATCGTCGCCGATGAGGGGAAGTGCTCGTGGAGTTTCACGACTACGTACGCGTGCTGCACAAGAACTGGATCCTGATCGTCGTCTGCCTCCTCGCCGGAGTCGGCCTCGCCGCGGCGTATTCGCTGATCGTCACGCCGAAGTACCAGGCGAGCACCGAGCTCTACGTCTCCGTGCGTTCGGGCGACGCCGCGGTGACCGGCGATCTCGTGCAGGGCACGACGTTCGCACGGCAGGCGGTGACCAGCTATGTCGACGTCGTGGACAGCGCGATCGTGCTGGATCGCGTCATCGAGGAACTCCAGCTCGACCGCACGAGCGCCGAGCTCGCGGCGCAGGTCGCCGCGAGCTCACCCCTGAACACGGTGCTGATCGACATCACCGTGACCGACAGCGATCCCGAACTCGCGGCGGAGATCGCCAACGCCACGGGGGCCAACCTCGCCGATGTGGTGGTCAACGACCTCGAGAAGCCCGAGGGCGATTCGCCGAGCCTGGTGAAGATCGAGACCATCCAGCCGGCGACGGTCCCCGCGGCCGCGTCGAGCCCGAACGTGCTCCTGAACCTCGTGCTCGGCGCGCTGATCGGACTCGCCGTCGGCGTCGGCATCGCGGTGCTGCGCACCGTGCTGGACACGCGCATCCACTCGCTGCACGACATCGCGCAGATCACCGACACCCCGCTGCTCGGCGGCATCGCGCTCGACCCGGGTGCGCGGAAGCGGCCGCTGATCGTGCACTCCGATCCCCGCAATCCACGCGCGGAATCGTTCCGCAGCCTGCGAACCAACCTGCAGTTCGTGAACATCGAGGGCGGCCCACGGAGCTTCGTGATCTCGAGCGCGGGCCCGGGGGAGGGCAAGTCGACGACCACCGCGAATCTCGCGATCTCGCTGGCCGAGACGGGCGCGAAGGTCGCCCTCGTCGACGGCGACCTGCGGATGCCGAAGCTCGCCGACTACCTCGGAATCGAAGGCGGGGTCGGCCTCACCGACGTGCTCATCGGCCGCGCCGAGCTCGTGGACGTGCTGCAGAAGTGGGGACGCGGTCACCTGTACGCGCTGCCGGCCGGTCGGATCCCCCCGAACCCCAGCGAGCTGCTCGGATCGGCCGCGATGGCCCGCCTGCTCGAGACGCTCACGTCGCAGTTCGACTACGTGCTGATCGACTCGCCTCCGCTGCTGCTCGTGACGGATGCCGCGGTCGTCTCGAAGCTCGCGGGCGGCGCGATCCTGGTGGCCGCTTCGGGTTCGACGAAGAAGCAGGAGCTCGCCGGCGCGGTCCGCGCGCTGGAGTCCATCGGCAGCCGCCTGCTCGGCATCATCGTGACGATGCTGCCGACGAAGGGACCTGACAGCTACAGCTACGGCGCGTACACCTACGGTGTCACGCACGACGCCGACGAGTTCGAGGTGGGCGAGGCGCTCGACCGATCGGGGCGTGCGCGCGGATGACCTTTCGCATCCTCGTCGTCTGCTCGGGCAACATCTGCCGCTCGCCGATGGCCGAGCAGTTGCTCCGGATCGGTCTCGACGGGATGGACGTCTCGGTGGGGAGTGCCGGCACCATCGCGTGGGTCGGCGAGCCGATGGACAGCGACGCGCGGGCGATCGCCGAGCGGCTCGGGGTGACGGATGCCGCCGCCCACGTCGCCAGGCGGCTCGACGCCGCGTCGGTCCGTGACGCGGACCTGGTGCTCGCGCTCGCCCGCGAACACCGGCGTGCGATCGTGGAACTCGTGCCGGGAGCGACCAGGTCGACGTTCACGCTGCGGGAGTTCGCCGCGCTCGCGGCATCCGTCACCGATGCCGACCTCGACCATGCGCTGGCTGCGACCGACGGCCTCCGCGATCGAGACGCGGTCGACGTCGTGCTGGCTGCGGCGGTCGCGGCCGTGGCGGCGCAGCGGGGCATCGCCGAACCGCTCGCCGTTCCCGACGACGCCGACGTGATCGACCCCTTCCGACGCGGTGCTGCCGCCTATGAGGAGTCGGCGGCGCAGCTCGTGCCGGCCGTGAACGCCGTCGCAGCCCTGCTTCGGCGCGCAGCCGGGCGGTTGTAGGGATCGTCTCCATGTCAGCGCGGCGGGGCGCGGCCGACGAGCGTGGCGGGGCCTGGGCGCGACCGCCCTGCCTGGCGGCGAACGTGGCGTCGGGCGACGTGGGACTGGCGTCAGGGGGTGATGGCGTGGTTTGGTTGTGGGCGGGGGATGTGCACGCACGCACGAGCGACGGGGGTGGCTCATGGCAGTGACGGACGGGCGGGGGGCGACCGCCGTCGACCACGGCGGGCGGAATCTCCCGGTGCGCTTCGGAGCCCAGTACGCCATCGATGCGTTCGCGTGGGCCCTGGCGGTGGTCGTCGGGGAGGCGCTGAGATACGAGTACAACCTGTCGGCGATCGCGGTGGCGCCGATGCTGGTGCTCGCCGCCGTCGCCGCCGCGCTGCAACTCGTGGTCGGGTGGAGCTTCAACCTCTACCAGGGGCGGTACACCTACGGCACGTTCGAAGAGGTTCGCGCCCTCGGCATGGCCGTGCTCGTCGTGGCCGTGGTGCTCGCCGTGCCGATCGGACTGTTCGGCACGACGGTCGGCGTGCCGCGCAGCACGGTGGTCATCGCGCTGCCGATCGCGCTCCTCATCATGTTCGGCGCACGGTACCTCAAGCGGCTCTACGTCGAACACAAGTACCGCCCGGGCGCCAACGCCGAGCGCACCCTCATCTACGGTGCCGGGTACCTCGGCGCCGAACTCGTGCGCCGCATGATGACGGACCCCGACTCGGGCTTCGTTCCCGTCGGCCTCCTCGACGACGACCCGGCGTACCGCAACGTGCGTCACGGCTCCGTCCCGGTCCGGGGGACCCTCGCCGACCTCGATGCCGTGTCGAAGCAGACGGGGGCGAAGGTGCTCGTCGTCGCGATCGCCCGTGCGGATTCGGCGCTGCTCCGGCGAGCCAACGACGCCGGCACGGCGCTCGGCCTCCAGGTGAAGGTGCTGCCGCGGCTCGACGAGATCCTGGCCGGGAGGACCGGCCTCACCGACATGCGGGACGTCTCGATCGAGGACCTCATCGGTCGGCACGCGGTCGACACCGAGGTGGCGACCATCGCCGGGTACCTGGCGGGCCGTCGTGTGCTGGTGACGGGGGCCGGCGGCTCCATCGGCGCGGAGCTGTGCCGCCAGATCGTGGCGTTCGGGCCGGCCGAGCTCATCATGCTCGACCGCGACGAGACGGGCCTCCAGGCCGCGCAGCTCGCGACCGCCGGCCACGGCCTGCTCGACACGCCCGACGTCGTGCTCGCCGACATCCGCGATGCCGATGCCCTGCGCCACGTGTTCCTCGAGCGTCGCCCCGAAGTGGTGTTCCACGCTGCGGCGCTGAAGCACCTCCCGATGCTTGAGCAGTATCCCGACGAGGCGTGGAAGACGAACGTGATCGGCACCCTCAACGTGCTCGAGGCGGCGCGCGACTGCGGCGTGCAGACCTTCGTGAACATCTCGACCGACAAGGCGGCGAACCCCACGAGCGTGCTCGGCCATTCGAAGCGGGTGGCCGAGAAGCTCACGGCCTGGATGGCGATCGAGACGGATGCCACCTTCCTCTCGGTGCGGTTCGGCAACGTCATCGGCAGCCGCGGATCCATGCTTCCCACCTTCGCGGCACTGATCCGGTCGGGCGGCCCGGTGACCGTGACGCACCCGGATGCCACGCGCTACTTCATGACGATCCCCGAGGCCTGCCAGCTCGTGGTCCAGGCCGGTGGCATCGGGTCGCCGGGTGAGGTCCTGATCCTCGACATGGGCGAGCCCGTTCGCATCCTCGACGTCGCCGAGCGGATGATCGAGATGTCGGGCCGCGATGTGGACATCGTGTTCACGGGCCTGCGCGAGGGCGAGAAGCTGCACGAGGAGCTTGTCGGTGCGTCTGAGCAGACGTCGCGCCCGCGGCATCCGAAGATCTCGCATGCCCGGGTCGTCGCGGTGCCGCCATCGGCGCTCGACAAGACGGAGTGGGACCTCCAGATGTTGCGGAAGGTGCGCGACAACGACACGGCGATGATCGCGATCCGGCGGCCGAAGGTCGTGCCGGTGGGGAAGTGGCGATCGTGACGGGGCGCATCCACCTCTCGTCGCCCGACGTCGGGGAGCTCGAGGAGCGGTACGTGCTCGCGGCGCTGCGATCGGGCTGGGTCGCTCCTCTCGGCCCCGACGTCGACGCGTTCGAGGCCGAATGCGCGGAACGCGTGGGCGTGGCCGGCGCGGTCGCCCTCTCGTCGGGAACCGCCGCACTGCACCTCGGCCTCCTCGTGCTGGGGACACGACCCGGCGACGTCGTCATCACGTCGACGATGACGTTCGTCGCGACTGCCAACGCCATCGTCTACGCGGGTGCCGTGCCGTTCTTCGTCGACGTGGACCCGGCCACGGGCAACCTGGACCCGGCCCTGCTCGACGACGCGCTGCGCAGCCTCCGTCGTGAGGGACGTCGTGCGGCGGCGGTCATCCCGGTCGACCTGTTCGGCAAGTGCGCCGACTACCCGGCCGTCGAGGCGATCGCGGCCGAGCACGGCGTTCCGGTGCTGTCGGATGCCGCGGAGTCGCTCGGCGCCACTCGGGGCGGTCGCCCGGCCGGCTCGTTCGGTCGGGCCTCGGTGTTCTCCTTCAACGGCAACAAGATCATGACCACGTCGGGCGGAGGGATGCTGCTGAGCGACGAGATCGAGCTCACGACTCGGGCACGCCATCTCTCGACGCAGGCGAGAGAACCCGCGCTGCACTACGAGCACACCGAGATCGGCTTCAACTACCGCATGAGCAACCTGCTCGCGGCGCTCGGTCGTGCGCAGCTCTCGCGACTCGACGAGATGGTCGCGCGCCGCCGCGCAGTGCGCGCGCGATATCGAGCGGTGTTCGCGGATGCCCCCGGCGTGCGGATCTTCGGCGACGCCGATGATGCCGGCGACAACGCCTGGCTGACGGCGATCATCGTCGACCCGGATGCCTCGGGCTGGACGCCTGTCGAACTCTCCCGGCGGCTCGCCGAGGCCGACATCGAGTCGCGGCCACTGTGGAAACCGATGCACCTGCAGCCCCTGTATGCGCACGCGCGGAGCATCACCACCGGAGCGTCCGAGTCGCTCTTCGCTCGCGGCCTGGCACTCCCGAGCGGCTCGGCCCTGGTGCCCGAGCAGCTCGACCGGATCGAGGCGGAAATCCGCGCGTTCGCGGGGGTTCGGGTATGACCAGACCCGGCGCCCGCCCTTACGACGTCGTGAAACGTGGGCTTGATGTCGTGGGCGCGGTGCTCGGGCTCATCGTGAGCGCACCCGTGATGGTCGCGGTCGCGATCGCGATCGCTGTGCACATCGGCCGTCCAGTGTTGTTCGTCCAGCGACGGCCCGGCAGGCAGGGACAGCCGTTCCACCTCCTCAAGTTCCGCTCGATGCTGCCGACAAGCCCGAACCACGTCGCGGACGAAGACCGACTCACGGAGTTCGGTCGTCGACTCCGCGCGAGCAGTCTCGATGAACTCCCCACGCTGTGGAACGTGCTGAAGGGCGACATGAGTCTGGTCGGGCCCCGCCCGCTGCTCCCCGAGTACCTGAGCAGGTACTCGCCCGAACAGGCCCGACGACATGAGGTCCGTCCGGGCATCACCGGCCTGGCGCAGGTCAGGGGCAGGAATGCGATCACGTGGGAGGAGCGCCTGTACTGGGACGTCGTCTACGTCGATCACCGCAGCCTGGCACTGGATGCACGCATCCTTGCGCAGACGTTCGCCGTCGTGCTGCGTCGCGAGGGCGTCGCCGCGCCCGGCCACGCCACCATGTACGCCTTTCCAGGCGGCGAGAACGACCGGAACCGTCCGTGAACGAGCTGGTGGTGATCGGCGGTGGTGGGTTCGGCCGGGAGACGCTCGACGTGATCGACGCGATCAATGCCGTGGTGCCGACCTTCTCGGTCATCGGAGTCGTCGATGACGACCTGGCTCCGATCGCGCGAGATCGCTTGGACGCCCGCCGCAGTCCATACCTGGGAACGATCGAGGAATGGCTTCGAGCCGCTGCGCCGACGCCGTACGTCATCGCCGTCGGTTCCCCCGGCGCGCGTCGGGCGATCTCCGATCGCCTCGCCCGACTCGAGGTCCAGCCGGCCACCCTGATCCACCCCGCCGCGAGCATCGGTTCTCAGGCTTCGTTCGCCGGCGGGACCATCGTGTGCGCTGGGGCGCAGGTCTCGACCAATGTCCGGTTCGGTCGACACGTCCACGTGAATCCCAGCGCGACGATCGGTCACGATGCTGTGCTCCACGACTTCGTTTCGATCAACCCGGGGGCGATCATCTCGGGCGAGGCGGAGCTCGAGGAGGGAACCTTGATCGGCGCCGGGGCGGTCATACTTCAGGGCCTGAAGGTCGGGCGGAATGCCACTGTCGGCGCCGCGTCGTGCGTCACCCGCTCCGTCACCGCCGGCTCCACGGTGAAGGGCGTACCGGCTCGATGAGGATCGTCATCTTGTCGCAGTTCTATCCTCCCGAGCCGGTGCCACTCCCCGAGGAGCTTGCGACGGCACTCGCCGAACGTGGACACGACGTCCGTGTGATTACCGGAGTGCCCAACTACCCAACAGGGAACGTGTATGGCGGCTATCGTGTTCGCTCCCGGTCCGTCGAGCGGCGCAGGGGTGTGGTCATACGGCGCGTTCCCCTGTTCCCCGATCATTCAGCGAACCCCATCCGCAGATCGGTGAACTACCTCAGTTTCGCGATCGCCGCGCTGAGTGCCACTGGCTTGGTCCGGCGGGCGGATGTCGTCTACGTGTACGGCACGCCGCTGACTGCCGCCGTTCCCGCACTCGCTTGGAGGCGCCTGTTCGGCACACCGTTCGTCCTTCACGTCCAGGACCTCTGGCCCGAGTCGGTCACCGGGTCGTCACTCGTGCACTCGCGGGCGACGGGAATGGCCCACACACTCCTGAGCGCGTTCGCCCGCGCGGTCTACGCGAGCGCGCAGACGACGATCGCCATCGCGCCGACCATGTTGCGACGAATTGAGTCGCAGGGCGTGCCCTCGGAGAGGACGGCCCTGGTCTACAACTGGGGAACCGCGGTGCCGGATACTTCGCGACGTGCGAGGCCGGCCCGAGACGGACACCTGCACCTGGTGTACGCCGGCAACCTCGGCGCGATGCAGGATCTCGAGACCGTCCTCCATGCCTGTCGCCTGCTTGAGGATGTCCCGCGATTTTCACTGCGGCTCCTGGGCGCCGGCCTGATGGGCGAGCGCCTCCGGGTCCTGGCTGCCGAACTCGGACTCGCGAACGTCACCTTCTCGGGATACCTCAACTCCGAGGAGCTCGAGCAAGCTCTCGACGAGTGCGATTTCCAGCTCATCCCGCTGCGCAACCTCGACGTGTTCGATGGAACGATCCCGTCAAAGCTCCAAGCATCGCTGAGCCGTGGCATCCCGGTGATCACGACCGTCCGAGGCGACGTGACCCGACTCGTCCGACGTCACCGGATGGGGTTCACGGCAGAACCGGAGAATCCAGGCGATCTCACCCGTGCCATCCGCGAGGCGCTGCAAGTGGACGCGGCGGGTCGGGAGGAGATGTCCCGGTCGTGCATCGCCTTCGCCGAGCGCCATATGTCGCGGGAAGCGTCGGTCACTGCGATCGAGCGAGAACTCCAGGCGGCGGCGGGCCGGGGTCGGCCGAAGCCGGTGTCGGGATGATGGTCGGCAGCGGCACGGGGAAGGACCGAGCCGGGTCGACGTTGGGGTCGTTCGCCCGTCGTCTCCCCATCACGCTCGCACTGAGCTGGTGGGCGTTCGCCTACCTGCTCTGGTTAGTCGGATGGCCGATTCGGTACCCGACCACGAATGCCCTGCAGGTCACGCTGCTCGTCGTCGCATGCGGAGCGGCCGCGGTGCTCGGGTTCTCCGCGGTCAGGTGGGCTCGGGGCCAGGCAGTCTCGCCGACGGTCACCTCCGCCATCCGAGACGACCGACTTCCGCTGCCCGTGGTCATCGGTGTCGTGGGCGCACTCGCGCTCGTGCCGGTGACCGTGTCCACCTACTCGGGGTTCGGGCTTGCCGAGCTCGGCGATGCGCTCTCCGACCAGGCCGCGGCGTTCGACCAGGCGAGCCAGCGGATCCTCGAGGGGAGCGCCTCCCGGTCGGGCCTGCTCCTCCTTCAGGCCGCGCTCGCGCCCTTCACATTGAGTGCGATTCCATACCTCGCCCTTGCGTGGTTCGAACGCCGCCGCCATGGATTGGTGCTCCTCCTCGCGCTGGCCCCGCCGATCGTGATCAGCATCGCGGTGGGCAGAGATCAGCAGCTCGGTTGGTCGATGGTGCTGGTCGGGGCGTCGTGGGTCCTGTCTCGGGTGCGGCGACGCATGCCCCTCCGCGTCGGCGGGGTGATCGCGCTCGCGCTGGCCGCCGCCATCGCGATGACCATCTTCGTCTCGAGGAAGTTCGCACGATTCGCCGGGGCGATCATCTGCCCACCCGGGGCCGAGACGTGCCTCGGCGGCAGCGCGAACGGGGGTTCCGACGTGGAGTCCGGGCTCGCCGTCCTGTCGTCATACGCGAGCCAGGGCTTCGAAGGTCTCGGACGCGCGTTGAATGCCCAGTGGCAGTTCGGCGGCGGCCTGAGCCACGCGCCCGCCCTGCAGGCGCAGATCTCGGCGCTGTTCGGGTGGCCCCTCCCGACCACGGTGAGCAGTCAACTCAACGAGCTGGGCTGGTCGGACTCCTGGTACTGGAGCACGGGGATGACGGGAATCGCCAACGACGTCCCGTGGGTCCTGATCCCGCTCGTGTTCCTGGTCCAAGGAGCGCTCCTCGCGGCGACATGGCGCCGGGCGCTCCTCGCTCCCGACTGGCTCACCGTCGCGGTGTTCACCTACACCTGGCTCGGGCTCCTCTTCACGCCGCAGAACCTCCAGCTCACCGTGAGCGGACCGTCGTATGTCGGGTATCTCGTACTCGTGACGTGCTACCTGATCCGTGGAGCGCTCGACTCGACCCGGACGCAGTCGCGAACGCTGGTCGGGGTCACGCGACCTCCCACGCCCGCGCGTAGGCGTGGATCCGCCGCTGCCGAACGAGCGTGACCGCCGCCGAGACGGCGTACGCGACCGACACGAGCCCGGCGAAGACGGCGACGCCCATCAGGCCCCAGAGCGCACCGCATGGGATCCCCAGCACGGCCCAGCTCGCCAATGCGGCCACGTTGAGCGCCAGGGCGGCGTGCTCGAGGTCGCACAACAGCATCAGTTGGTTCACCTGGCCGCAGGCCGTGACGGCGACGGCGGCGGCGGCCAGCACTGCGAGTGCGGGGGCGGCAGCCGCATACCCGCCGCCGTAGAACAGCTCCAGAAGCGGCGCCGGAGCAATGACGAGGGGCAGCGCGATGAACGCGGCGAGCACCGAGACCCGGTTCGTCGATCGGCGGCAGACTGCGTTCAACTCCGGGAGGAGCCCGCGCCGCGCCAACCCTGCGAACTCCGGTGCCAGGTACGAGGTCTGGATCGTCGCGCCCAGCTGGACGAAGGCCGCGAGGCGGGCTGCCACCGTGTAGTCGGCGACATCCTCGACGGATGCGGCGAAGCCGAGGACGTAGATCGGCGCCCAGGTGAGCAGGTAGAACAGGAGGGAGGTGCCCATCATCGATGCGAGTGAGCGTGCGCTGATGATGGGGGCCGCGCGACCTTCAGCGGACGAAGCCGAGTGCTGCGCCGTGATGTTCCACAACGCCGCAGGCATCGACCAGAGCGCAGTCAAGGCGGCTGCGGCCGACATGACCAGCAGAACGGCATCGAGGCCGGCAGATCCCGACTGGTCGAGGATGATCACGCCGACGGTCGTCAGCAGCGGCACCGACCCGAGTTCGGCGACGACCCCGAGCGGGACACGTCCTGATCCTCGCAATGCCGCTCCGGCGAAGACGGAGAGAGCCAACGGGACGACGCTGAAGGAGACCGCGAACAGCGTGAACGACGAGAGCTCCGGAAGGATGCCGAGGGCAGGCCGGAACACGACCGCGAAGACTCCGAGGGCCGCGGCGACCAGGGCGCTTGCGAGCACGAGTATGGCGAGCAGGCGCCGCGTGACCGAGGCCGAGGCTCCTCGCGCGTCGCTTCCGAGCTTGAGCACGAGATTGTCGGTACCGAACCGTCCGATCGTCGCCGCCAGCGCGACCGTCGTGTAGATCAAGAAGAACGCGCCCGACGCCTCGGGAGCGAGGACTCGCGCGATCGTGATCGTCATCGCGAACGTCGCGAGCAGCGCCAGGCCACGGGTGCCGATGACGATCGACACCTGCGACATTCGCGAGCGCGTCACGGCGCGGCCCGATGACCACCGGGCCCGACGGACTCGATCGCGATCGCGGCTGCGATCGCAGAGGCGCGCTCGATCGCGAAGGCTCGGACTCGTGCGCCGCGGGCGGCGAACCCGTCGTGTTCGAACTCTGCGCGCATCACCCGCAACGCCGCCGCAAGCGCGGCAGGGTCACCGGCTGGCACAGCCAGGCCGACTCCCTCCGCCTCGATGATCTCGCCGGCATCCGACGAGGCGTCGATGCTCGCGACGATCGGCTTGCCGGCCGCGGCGTATTCCGAGATCTTGCTCGGAAAGGCAGGAGGGCTCACGCCCTGCACGGTGGCCGCCACACCGACGTGGGCGGCCCCGAGCCGCGCTCGATACTCCTCGCGGCGGAGTTGCCCGGTGAATGTGACGTTCGCGAGGCGGTGCGTCGTCGCGAACGCTCGGAGTTCACGCTCCCGGGGGCCGGTGCCGGCGATCTCGATCCGCAGGTCGTCGCCGTCGTCCTGCAGGATCCGTGCCGCCTCGAGCAGCGTCTCGATCCCGCGCCCTCGGGCGAGTTGGCCTCCGAACATGGCGGTGAAGGGGCCCGCGGTGGGAGCCGCATCCCCTGACGGTCGACCACCGGACCAAGGGAGCACCTCGATCGTCTCTGCGACGATCCCCGGGTGATAGCGATGGAGGAACCGGGTGTTCGCCGGAGTCATCGTGGCGATGACGTCGGCACTCTCCAGTGCGCGACGCTCCATCGCCGTGAACAACCTCGTCGCAGGCCCGAGCGAGAGCCGGCCGATCTCAACCTGATGGAGCGGGAAGAAGTCCCAGAGGAACACGAGGTGGCGATCGATCGTTCCGCGGCGGCGGAGGCGCGCCGGAAGCCCCCAGGTCAGGGAGGCGATCGACGTCGAGATCCCCACGTCGTAGTGCTCGGACGCAGTGAGCCGCGCGCCGTACCCGTGCAGGCCCGCTGCCGCCGCGAGCTGGCTTCGCAGGGCGAGCAGGGGGCCGCGGCGGACGGGTCGAACGACGTTCGCGACGCGTGCGCCGCTGTTCGGGTCCCGGCGGACGCCCCGAGGGCGTCGGTGCTTCCAGTCGTGAACGAGGACATCGACGGAATGGCCGCGCTCAGTGAGCGCGGCCGCCAGATCGTCGAGCAGCCAGGGATTCCCGACCCCGCCACCGAATGTGGAGGTGACGATCAGAATCCTCACGCGACAGCCACCCCGATCCCCATCCCCGGCACCCGCTTCGGCCAACAGCCTAGATGAGGAGCATCCGGCCGACGCGGTGATCTGTGCGTCGAATGGCCGTGGACACCACCTGTGTTGCCATTCCTCCCGATGCTAGGTTCGGACCGAGGCGTGAGAGCGTCCGACTGGCCAGTGAAGCGGGGAAACGGGCTTGAACGGAATCTACGAAACTCGACGGGTACTGGTGACGGGGGGAACCGGCTCGTTCGGCCATACCGTGGCGGAACGCATGCTGGGCCTCGGTGTCGCCGAGGTGCGCATCCTCAGCCGTGACGAGGCGAAGCAGGACCTCATGCGGTACGAACTGGCAGACGATCGGCTGAGGTTCTACGTCGGCGACGTGCGCGACTACCAGAGCGTCGAGCGGGCGACGAAGGATGTCGACTACGTCTTCCACGCCGCGGCCCTGAAACAGGTGCCCTCCTGCGAGTTCTTCCCGATGGAGGCGGTTCGCACGAACGTGAACGGCAGCGAGAACGTCGTGCGCGCGTCCGAGTACAACGGGGTGTCGTCGCTCGTCTGCCTGAGCACCGACAAGGCGGTGTACCCGGTCAATGCCATGGGGATGTCGAAGGCGATGATGGAGAAGGTCGCCCACTCGCACGGCCTCAACAACCCGACGGCGAACACGACCGTCTCGTGCGTGCGCTACGGCAACGTCATGTACTCGCGAGGGTCGGTCATCCCGCTGTTCATCGCCCAGCTGAAGGCGGGCAAGCCGCTGACGGTGACGAACCCCGAAATGACGCGGTTCATGATGTCGCTCGATGATTCGGTCGGCCTCGTCGAGTTCGCGTTCACGAACGCGAATCAGGGCGACCTCTTCATCCGCAAGGCACCCGCCTGCACGATCAGGGACCTCGCCGAGGCGGTCTGCACCCTCTTCGGGCGGCGCCCCGACATCGAGGTCATCGGCACTCGACACGCGGAGAAGGTCTCGGAGGCGCTCGCCAGCCGCGAGGAGCTCTCGCGCGCGATCGACATGGGCGAGTACTTCCGCATCGCGGCCGATGCGAGGGACCTGAACTACAGCCTCTACTTCGACGAGGGCAACGTGCGCCAGCAGGAGTTCGCAGACTACGACTCCCACACCGTGACACGAATGGGGGTCGAGGAGATCGAGCAACTGCTCCTCACGATCCCCGAGGTGCGTGCGGAACTGCAGGCCGCGGGCCGGCTCGTGAGTGAACCGAGCTGATGTTCGCCATTACGGGCGCGGGCGGGTTCCTGGGCTGGCATACCCGGGTGGCCGTCCACGCGCGTGGCGGACGATTCCGGGAGGTGGCCCTGGGCGAGCGATTCGACCTCGCACGCGCCGCGAACGCCGTCGGTGGGGCGCAGCGGGCGATTCACCTGGCCGGCGTGAACCGGGGCAGCGAGGCCGACGTGTCCGATGGCAACGCCCTGCTCGCCCAGCAGTTCGCCGACGTGCTGCTGGCGGTCGAGGAGCCGCCGCCGGTGGTCGTCTTCGCCAACTCGACCCAGAGCCTCGGCACTTCCGCGTACGGAGCGGCGAAGAAGCGCAGCGCCGGGGTCATCGAGCGGGCCTGCGCTCGCCGCGGCATCCGATTCGAGGACGTCGTTCTGCCCAACCTCTTCGGCGAGCACGGGCGACCCTTCTACAACTCGGTGTTCGCCACGTTCGCCACCTTGATCTCGGAGGGCAGGGAGCCGACGGTCGAGGTCGACCGGCCGCTCGTGCTGCTGCACGCGCAGGACGCAGCTGACGCCCTGATTGGCGAGGCATCCGCCGACCTCGTGGCGGATCGCGCGCGGGAACGCACCGTCAGCGAACTGCTTGCGGACCTCACCGGAATCGCCGACGTGTACCGCAACGGCGAGATCCCGGATGTCGCGTCGCCGTTCGACCGCGACCTGTTCAACTCGTACCGCTCCTACGCCTTCCCTACGCAGCTGCCGTTCACCATGGCGACCCACGCCGACGAGCGCGGATCGTTCGCCGAGCTCGTGCGGGCTCGCGGCGGGACGAGCCAGACCTCCGTCTCGACGACCCATCGCTGGGTCACCCGAGGTCAGCACTACCACCGCCGGAAGATCGAGCGGTTCGTCGTCGTCTCCGGGACGGCGACGATCGCCATGCGGCGGCTCTTCACCGACGAGATCCTCGAGTACGAGGTCAGCGGCGACGTGCCGCACGCGGTCGACATGCCGACCATGTGGGCCCACAGCATCACGAACACCGGCACCGACGACGTGCTCACGGCATTCTGGACGAACGAGCTGTTCGATCCGGCTCACCCCGACACGATCCCGGAGGACGTATGAACACGTCGCGGCTGAAGGTGCTGACCGTGGTCGGGACTCGACCCGAGGTCATCCGGCTCTCCGCCACCATCCGGCTCCTCGACGAGTTCACCGATCAGACGCTGGTGCACACCGGGCAGAACTACGACTACGAGCTCAACGAGGTGTTCTTCGAGGATCTGGGCCTTCGACGCCCCGATGTCTTCCTCGAGGCGGATGTCACGAGTCTCGGGTCCGCGCTGGGCTCCATCCTCGCGAAGATCGAGCCCGTGATCCGGGACGTGAGCCCCGACGCCTTCCTCGTCCTGGGCGACACGAACAGCTGCATCTCGGCGGTCATGGCCAAGCGGATGCAGGTGCCCGTCTTCCACATGGAGGCCGGCAACCGCTGCTTCGACGAGAACGTACCCGAGGAGACGAATCGTCGCCTGGTGGACCACGTGTCGGACTACAACCTCGTCTACACCGAGCACGCGCGCCGCAACCTCCTGGCCGAGGGGATCCACCCGTCGCGAATCCTCCTCACCGGCTCGCCGATGCGCGAAGTCCTCGCCGCGAGCGACGACGCCATCCGCGCCAGCGATGCGCTCGAACGACTCGGTCTCGCGGAAGGCGGATACTTCCTGGTCAGCCTCCATCGCGAGGAGAACGTCGACGACCCCCGTCGGCTCGAGTCGGCCTTCGACGCGCTCGAAGCACTCGGTGACGTGTACGACCTGCCGGTGCTCGTCTCCACGCATCCACGCACGCGCAAGCGCCTCGAGGCCACGCGTGAGGCGTGGGGCGATCGATTGCGGCTGCACTCGCCGTTCGGGTTCAACGACTACAACCGCCTGCAGGTCTCCGCACGACTCGTGCTGTCCGACAGCGGCACCATCGCGGAGGAGTCGTCCATCCTGGGATTCCCGGCGATCACGCTCCGCGACCGCATCGAGCGACCGGAGGCGCTGGATGCCGGCGCGATCATCACGAGCGGCGTCGGACGGGACGAGATCCTCGACGCCGCGCGCACCACGATGCGGCTCTTCGAGGACTTCGGGCCGCCGTCGCTTCCTCGCGACTACGAGGTCGCCGACACGGCGCGGCGAGTCGTGTCCTTCATCCGTTCGACCGCCGGGTCGCACCATGCGCGCTCGGGCATCCGCCAGCCAGGGAGGCCCAGCTGACCACGCCCGTCGGCGAAGTTCGCAAGCGCAGACCGCTCGTCCGGCGAGCGGCCTTCTGGGTGCCGATCGGCGTGGTCGTGCTCGCGCTCGTCGGCGTGGGCGTGATCGCCGCGATGCTGGTGCCTCGCGCGCTGGCTGCCCGGGATGACCTGCAGTCGGCGGCGCCCCTCGTCGCCGATGTGCAAGCGAAGATGCTCGCAGGCGACACTGCAGGGGCGACGCGGTCGGCCGCAGCGCTCGCGGAGGCGACCGCCGACGCACGCACGCAGACGAACGGACGGCTGTGGCGCGCGGTCGAATGGGTGCCCACCGTCGGACCGAATCTCGAGGCGGTGCGGGTCATTGCGGCGACGGTCGACTCGCTGGCGCACGAGGCCGTCGTGCCCGTGGCATCCGTCAGCATCGATGCACTGAAGCCGGTGGACGGGCGGATCGACCTCTCCGCCGTGACGGCCGCGGCCGCGACGGTCGAGCAGGCCGCCGACGCTCTGGAAGCGGCATCCGGAGAGCTCGCCTCGATCGACCGTGCCGCGCTCATCGACGAGGTGGACGACGGCGTCGACATGCTCGATGCCGCGCTCGACCAGGCGGGCGCCGCCATCGAACCGATGCGTCCCCTGCTCGGTGCGCTGCCCGGGATGCTGGGTGCCGAAGGACCCCGCGACGTGCTCGTGCTGTTCCAGAACAACGGGGAGGTGATGCCCGGGGGCGGCACCGTGGGTTCTCTCGCACAACTCCACATCGAGGACGGAGCCGTGAGTCTCGTGGCCCAGGCGTCGGCCGAGCCGATGTCCATGCCGATGTATGACGAGGATGTCGTGCCGATCGCGCCCGACGTGCGGGCGACCTACCCGTTCGGACTCGGGCGGTACGTGCAGAGCCTGACGCGCACGCCGCGCTTTTCGCTCACCTCCGAGATCGCCAGGGAGATGTGGCGACGCACCCACGGCGTGGAGGTGGACGCGGTGGTCGCGCTCGACACCGTCGCCCTCAGTTACTTCCTCGAGGCGACCGGCCCGATAGACCTCCCCGACGGAGTGCAGATCTCGAGCGGGAACGCGGTGTCGTTGCTGCTCGGAGACCTCTACGCGACGTACGACCCCCTCGAGGTCGACGCCATCAACCAGGCGTTCGCCGCCGCCACCATGTCGCGGCTGCTCTCGGGCACGGTGGACGTCGGGTCGCTGCTATCGGTGGTCGAGCGGGCGTCGGCTGAGCACCGCATCCGCGTCTGGAGCGCGCGCGAGGGGGAGCAGCAGCTGATCACAGGATCGCCGCTTCAAGGAGAGCCGCCGGGCGATCAGCCGGGGGTGAATGGGTTCGGCGTCTACTTCATCGACTACACCCCGGGCAAGATGCAGCGGTACATGACCCAGCACGTGGATGTCTCGCAGGCGACGTGCCCAGCCGATGGGCGACGTCACGTGCGGGTCACCGTCGTGCTCGGCAACACGGTCGACCCGGGGGCCCTCGATGACCTGCCCGACTACGTCAGCGGCGGAGGCGGCACGACGCCGGTCGGCGACATGCGCGTCGAGGTGCTCTCATACGCGCCGTCCGGGTTCGGCTTCGTCGGGCAGTCCACCGATGGACCGAATCAGGGCGCTCGTTCCGGGACCGACGGGGAGTTCGTCGTCGCCCAGCAGTTGATCCGCGTGTCGCCCCAGCAGGCGCGCACCGTGACCTTCGACTACCTCGCGCCCAACGTCGCCGAGGCCACGCTCGTCGCCGACGTCACTCCGGTGGTCTCGCCGAATGTGATCACCACTGGCCGGCTCGACTGCGCCGCGGTGGGTGCGGGATAGCCACGGAGCACGAACACATCCGAGCGGTACGAGAATGGAACGACCCGACGGAAGGGATCCTCCATGCGCATCTCGGTGATCGGCTGCGGCTACCTCGGCGCCGTGCACGCCTCGGCGATGGCCGAGCTCGGCCATGAGGTCGTCGGCATCGACGTCGATGACCGCAGGATCGCGCAGCTCGCCGCCGCCCGCCCGCCGTTCTTCGAGCCCGGCCTGCCCGAGATCCTGCGTTCGGCCACCGCCACCGGCCGGCTGCGATTCAGCACCGACATCGCGGATGCCGCGGGCGCCGAGGTGCACTTCGTCGCCGTGGGCACGCCCCAGGCGGCCGGCTCGCACGCCGCCGACCTGTCGCACGTGGACGCCGCGTTCGAGTCGCTGCTCCCGCACCTCGCCGACGGAGCCCTCGTGGTGGGCAAGAGCACCGTGCCCGTGGGCACCGCAGCGCGCCTCGCCGAACGGATCGCCGAGGCGGCGCCGCACGCGAGCCTCGCCTGGAACCCCGAGTTCCTCCGCGAAGGCTACGCGGTGAAGGACACCCTCCAGCCCGATCGGCTGGTCTACGGCGTCGGCGAGGGCGACGAGCACGCGGCATCCGTGCTCGATCACGTCTACCGGGCCGCGATCGAGGCGGGCACTCCGCGGATCGTGACCGACTACGCCACCGCCGAGCTCGTCAAGGTGGCCGCCAACGCGTTCCTCGCCACCAAGATCAGCTTCATCAACGCGATGTCGGAGATCGCCGACGCGACCGGGGCCGACGTGACCGCGCTGGCCGACGCCATCGGCCACGATGCGCGCATCGGCCGGCGGTTCCTCAACGCCGGTGTCGGGTTCGGCGGCGGCTGCCTGCCCAAGGACATCCGCGCGTTCACCGCCCGGGCCGAGGAGCTCGGCCGTGGCGAGTCGCTCGCCTTCCTCCGCGAGGTGGACGCGATCAACCTGCGGCAGCGTCAGCGGGTCGTCGACCTGGCGGTGGATGCGCTCGGCGGATCCGTGCACCGCAAGCGCGTCGCCGTGCTCGGCGTCTCGTTCAAGCCCGAGTCGGACGACGTGCGCGACTCGCCGGCGCTGGACGTGGCCGTGCAGTTGCGCGGGCTCGGAGCGGAGGTGGTCGCCACCGATCCGCAGGGCGTCGAGAACGCCCGTGCGCGGCATCCGCAGCTCGAGTACACCAGCTCGACCCGGGAGGCACTGCGCGGCGCCGACCTCGTCGTGCTCGTCACGGAATGGCGCGAGTACCGCGCCCTCGACCCGGTCGAGACCGGCAGGCTCGTCGCCGAACGACGCATCATCGACGGGCGCAACGTGCTCGACGCCGCCGAGTGGCGCGCCGCCGGGTGGCAGGTGCACGGACTCGGCCGGCGCTGACCATGCCCCGACCGATCGAGGGCTACGCCGTCATCGGCGACTGCCGCACCGCCGCACTCGTCGGCGACGACGGGTCGATCGACTGGCTCTGCGCCCCCCGCTTCGATTCGGCCTCGGTGTTCGGGGCGCTCCTCGGCGACGTCGAGCAGGGCGCGTGGCTGCTTCGACCAGCGGATGCCGCGGCGGTGGCGTCGCGACATTACGAGACCGACACCTTCACGCTCGTGACCCGCTGGAGCACCGCCCAGGGCGTCGTCGAGGTGACCGACCTCATGCCGCTCCGAGACGGCACGGCCGACGGCGATGGGCGGCGCACCGACGTGATCCGCAGGGTCCGCGGCATCAGCGGGCGGGTGCCGATGGTGCAGGAGCTGCGGGTGCGGTTCGACTACGCCGCCACCCTGCCGTGGGTGCGGCAGGTCGGCACCGTCGACGCCCCCGAGTTGCTCGCCGTCGCGGGCCCCGACGCGCTCGTGGTGCGAGGGCCCCGCCTGACGGCGACCGGCCACGCCCATCGCGCCGCCTTCGACGTGCGCGCGGGGCACACGGTAGACGTGCAGCTCACCTGGTTCGCGGCGCACCTGCCCGTGCCCGAGCCCCTCGACGTCGACGCGGCCATCGCCGCGGCCGCCTCGTGGTGGCGCGACTGGGTGAGTGCCTGCATCGAGCCGGGGGCCTACGACCTCGAGGTGCGGCGTTCGCTGCTCGTGCTGCGCCTGCTCACCCACGAGGACACCGGCGGCATCGTGGCGGCGGCGACCACGAGCCTGCCCGAGGACTTCGGCGGCGCGCGCAACTGGGACTACCGCTACGTGTGGCTCCGTGATGCGGCGCTGACCCTCGAGTCGCTCATCCACCACGGGTTCACGCACGAGGCGGAGGCCTGGCGCCAATGGCTGCTCCGTGCGATCGCGGGCGACCCCGCCGACGTGCAGATCATGTACGGACTCGCGGGGGAGCGACGGCTGCCCGAATGGGAGGTCCCCTCGCTGCCCGGGTACGAGGGCAGCGTGCCAGTGCGCGTCGGCAACGCGGCATCCGAGCAGTACCAGGCCGACGTCTTCGGCGAGGTGATGATCGCACTCGACGTCACGAGGCACTGGGGCGCCGACGACGACGACTTCTCGTGGTCGCTGCAGCTGGCGCTGCTCGCCGAGGCCGAGCGCAACCTCGACCGGGCCGACTCCGGCATCTGGGAGATCCGCGGGCCCGAACGTCATTTCACCCACTCGCGGGTCATGCTCTGGGCGGCCTTCGATCGGGCCGTGTGCGCGGTGGAGCACGACGGCCGCACCGGCCCGGTCGACCGTTGGCGCGACATCCGTGCCGCCCTCGCCCAGCGCATCGAGCGCGGCGGATTCGACGCGACGATCGGCAGCTACGTGCAGTTCGAGGGCAGCACCGAGGTCGATGCCGCCCTGTTGCAGCTCGCCCAGGTGGGGTACGTCGACTACGACGATCCCAGGATGCTGGGCACGGTCGCGCGCATCGAGGAGATGCTCATCCGCGACGGCCTCGTCTGCCGGTACCGCACCGAGATGGAGATCGACGGCGTGCCCGGTGACGAGAGCGCATTCGTCGCCTGCTCGTTCTGGCTCGTCGAGCAGTACGCCCACTCCGGCCGGCTCGACGACGCGACCGAGCTCATGGATCGTCTGCTCGCGCGCGCCGGTGACGTCGGGCGTTCGGGAAGCTGGTGCTGATCAGCCTCGTCGCCAGCGCGGGGTCGACCCCGAGATCGCGGCCACCGCGGTCGTAGCTCGCCTTCGCGATGGTGGGGGTGTTGCCGAGCAGCGCGTGGCCATCGCCAGGGCGCTCGCGCTCTCGCCGAAGGTGCTGCTCTTCGACGAGCCGACGTCGGCGCTCGACCCCGAGCTCGTCGGCGAGGTGCTCGACGTCATCCGCGGCCTCGCCAG
>NZ_WJSP02000250.1 GCF_009720255.1 Agromyces humi
CGCTCCCGAGCGATTCCTCGCCGCGGTCGTCGCCCTCAGGCGGGAACGCGAGCTCGCGGCGCTCCGGCTCGCCGACGCGCGGCTCGCCGCCCTCGCCCCGACGCTGACGGCGACC
This sequence comes from Agromyces humi, assembly GCF_009720255.1. GTDB lineage: Bacteria > Actinomycetota > Actinomycetes > Actinomycetales > Microbacteriaceae > Agromyces > Agromyces humi. The sequence goes on from NZ_WJSP02000250.1 coordinate 116, forward strand.
CGGGTCGGGTTCCCCGAGCGGTGACGCGGCACGCGCGGTGACCTCGCGGAAGCCGCGGGCTCGCGGCATCCGCTCGGTGATCAGTACCGGTAGTGATCGACCTTGTAGGGCCCCTCGACCGGCACGCCGATGTAGGCGGCCTGCTCGGGGGTGAGCTCGGTGAGCTCGACGCCGAGCGCGTCGAGGTGCAGGCGCGCGACCTTCTCGTCGAGGTGCTTCGGCAGCACGTACACGCCGACGGGGTACGCCTCGGGCCGCGTCCACAGCTCGATCTGGGCGAGGACCTGGTTCGTGAACGAGTTCGACATCACGAACGACGGATGCCCCGTGGCGTTGCCGAGGTTCATGAGACGGCCCTCGCTCAGCACGAGCACGCTGCGCCCCGTGGGCAGGCGCCACTCGTGCACCTGCGGCTTGATCTCGATGCGCTCGGCGCCCTCGAGCGATTCGAGTCCGGCCATGTCGATCTCGTTGTCGAAGTGGCCGACGTTCGCCACGACGGCGAGGTGCTTCAGGCCGAGGAGGTGGTCGAGACGCACGACGTCCTTGTTGCCGGTGCCCGTGACGAGGATGTCGATGTCGCCGATGACCGACTCGAGCCGCGAGACCTGGTAGCCGTCCATGGCGGCCTGCAGGGCGTTGATCGGGTCGATCTCGCTCACGATGACCCGTGCACCCTGGCCGCGGAGCGCCTCGGCGGCACCCTTGCCCACGTCGCCGTAGCCGGCGACGAACGCGACCTTGCCGCCCATGAGCACGTCGGTCGCGCGGTTGAGGCCGTCGGGCAGCGAGTGCCGGATGCCGTACTTGTTGTCGAACTTCGACTTCGTGACGGAGTCGTTGACGTTGATGGCGGGGAAGAGCAGCTCGCCCTTGGCGTGCAGCTCGTAGAGGCGGTGCACGCCGGTCGTCGTCTCCTCGGTGACCCCCTGCAGCTCGTCGGCGATCCGCGTCCAGCGGTCGGCGCTCACCTCGAGGTTGCGGCGCAACGTGTCGAGCACGACGCGGAACTCGTGACTCGCGTCGTCCGTCGCAGCCGGCACCTCGCCGGCCGCCTCGAACTCACGGCCCTGGTGCACGAGCAGCGTCGCGTCGCCCCCGTCGTCGAGGATCATGTTCGGGCCGATCCAGTCGGCGCCCGCCTGCGCGGCCTCGGCGGTCCAGTCGAAGATGCGGTCGGTGCACCACCAGTACTCCTCGAGCGTCTCGCCCTTCCAGGCGAAGACCGGCACGCCCTTGGGTGCGTCGACGGTGCCCTCGGGGCCGACCACGACGGCGGCGGCGGCCTCGTCCTGCGTGGAGAAGATGTTGCAGCTCGCCCAGCGCACCTGCGCGCCGAGGGCGACGAGGGTCTCGATGAGCACCGCCGTCTGCACGGTCATGTGCAGGCTGCCCGCGATGCGCGCGCCCGCGAGGGGCTTCGTGGCCCCGAACTCCTCGCGCAGGGCCATGAGCCCCGGCATCTCGTTCTCGGCGAGCCGCAGCTGGTGACGGCCGGCTTCGGCCAGCGAGAGGTCGGCGACCTTGAACGGGAGGGCAGTGGTGACAGGCGACGTCGTCATGCCCACCATTGTGTCAGGCGCGCGCGGGGCCCTCACCCACAGCGTTCGGAAGGATTGTGCGAGGTCGTCGAGGCGCTGACCTGCACGACCACGTCGTCCTGCACGGTGAAGATCACCCACCCGCCCTGATCGGAGGACGCGTACTGCAACGTCTCGCCGTGGGTGTCGGAGAGCTCGATGCCCGGGTAGGCCGACTGCACGTCGGCCAGAGAGGAGTCGAGCCCGATTCCCTCGGCCGTCCGCGGCGACGCCACCTGGGTCCCCTGTGCACCCCAGCTCGTGACGTGGACGGACGCGACCGGCGACCAGCCATCGACGGCGACCACGGTCATCGGCGCCACGCCGTCGCCCGCGAGGCTGTGCACGGCAGGGTTCGGGCAGTCCTCGTCCTGCTCCGTGTACGGGCCGACGACCGAGAACTCGCCGACGTCGCTCCCGATGGTCACCGGCCCGATGCCGGCCCCGCTGACGATCCAGGTCGACGGATCGTCGGCGTCCTGCTGCCCCGGCCCGGGCGAGGCCACGGCCGTCGGTGTCGGGGTCGCGCCCTGCGTCGCCCCGGCGGATGGCGGCGAGCTGGGCGCGGCATCCGCTCGGGGCACGCACCCGGTCAGCGCGACGATCGAGACGGCGACCAGTGCCAGCCGTGCCATGCGAAGGTTCACTCCACGTCCTCTCATCCGATCCGGAGGCGCGATACGGACGGCGACGACGGCGGGGCTCTGGTCCCCGCCGTCGTCCTGATCGTGTCGGCCTGAGCCGAGCACATGGCTCAGCCGCGGATGAGGGCCAGCACCTCGTCGCGGACCGCGGTCATGGTCGCCACGTCGCCACCCTCGACGTTGAGACGCAGCAGCGGCTCGGTGTTCGACGGTCGCACGTTGAACCACCAGAACGGCTCGCTCTCGGGGGTGATGCCGTCGACCGTGAGACCGTCGAGCTCGTCGAACTCGGCCCGGCCCGTGAACGCCTCGACGATGCGGGTGTAGGCGGCGGGCACGTCGTCGACGGTGGAGTTGATCTCGCCCGAGAGCGCGTACGGCATGTAGCGCGCACCGAGCTGCGAGAGCGGGGCGTCCTGCGATCCGAACTCGGCGAGCACGTGCATCGCTGCGAGCATGCCGTTGTCGGCGCCCCAGAAGTCGCGGAAGTAGTAGTGGGCGGAGTGCTCGCCGCCGAACACGGCGCCGGTCTCCTTCATGCGGTCCTTGATGAGCGAATGGCCGACGCGGGTGCGCACCGCCGTGGCACCGGCCTCCTCGATGGCCTCGGGCACGAACCGCGAAGTGATGAGGTTGTGCAGCACCGTGACGTCGTCTTCGCCGGCCGCTCGAACTCGCGCGATCTCCCGCAGGGCGACGATGGCGGCGATGGCCGAGGGCCCCACGGCTCCGCCCTGCTCGTCGACGACGAAGCAGCGGTCGGCGTCGCCGTCGAACGCGAGCCCGAGGTCTGCCCCGTGCTCGACGACCGCGCGCTGCAGGTCGACGAGGTTCGCGGGCTCGAGCGGGTTGGCCTCGTGGTTGGGGAACGTTCCGTCGAGCTCGAAGTAGAGCGGGACGATCTCGAGCGGCAGCGCCGGGAGTCCCGCGGCCTCGCCGAGGACGGCGGGCACCGTGAGTCCGCCCATGCCGTTGCCCGCGTCGACGACGACCTTCAGGGGGCGGATGCCGGTGAGGTCGACGAGCGAGCGGAGGTAGGCGGCGTAGTCGGCGAGCACGTCGACCTGCTCGATCGAGCCCTGCGTCGCGGCATCCGTGATGCCCTCGTCGAGGTAGTCGCCCGCCCGGTCGCGGATGGCGGCGAGCCCCGTGTCGAGCGAGATGCCCTGCGCTCCAGCGCGCGAGAACTTGATGCCGTTGTATGCGGCGGGGTTGTGGCTGGCGGTGAACATGGCGGCCGGCGCGTGCATCGAGCCCGACGCGAAGTAGGTCTCGTCGGTGGAGCACAGCCCGAGTGCGACGACGTCGGCGCCTCGACGGGTCGCGCCACGGGCGAACGCCGCAGCGAACGCCGGCGACGAGTCTCGCATGTCATGGCCGACGACGATGCGGCCGCCCGCCGCCCCGACCTCGTCGACGAACCCGGCACCCAGCGACTCGACGCTCTGTTCGGTGAGGCCCTCGCCCACGATGCCGCGGACATCGTAGGCCTTGACGATGGCGTCGAGGCGCGCTCGAGCGTCGGATGGTGCTGACGGGTTCATGCCTTGAAACCTACCTCACCGAGCGAGACGTGCCGCACGACCTGCCAGCCCACCGGGGCGGACGTGCGCTCGGCGTGCCGACGGCACAGGTCGTAGCCGTGGGGCTCGGGAGTGAAGGCCAGCGGCCCGAGCACCGCCATCGAGTCGGCGTAGTCGAAGGTCAGCGTCGCCACCGCCTCGGCGGCGCATGCGGTGCGCGAACAACGTCTCATGGCTCCACCAGAGTAGCGAGCAGCGTGGACATTACGATGGAGGTATGCCCCGTTCCCGTCGTGTCGCCACGCCTCGCTCCCCCAGGCGGCTCGCCCGGGATCGGCACGGCCGCGGCATGCGCTCAGCCGTGACCGGCCCGCACCTCGAGCCGATCCGCACGCGGCTCGACGAGTTCGACTTCACCATCGCCACGACCGCCGCGTATCTGCGGGGCCTCTGGCCCGAGCTCGAGGGCGTCGTCTTCGAGGTGGCACAGGGCCCGGCCGAGGCGATCCATGGCGACCACGTCGACCGGTGGAAGGTCGCGCACGACGAACGGCGCATCACCTTCTATCGGCTTCCGATCGTGCGGTTCCTGCGCCTGCAGGAGGGTGAGGACCGCGAGGAGAAGCTCCTCATCGAGAGCTGCGTGTTCCGCGCGGTCGCGGAACTGCTCGACAAGGATCCGTGGGAGCTCGCCCCTGGCCGGTACCGCCACCTCTGAGCGGTGCCCGGGCGGTCAGGGTCACTGCGGGTAGACCTCCAGTGGTGAGTCGAGCGGCCCGGGCGGCTGCACGCCGAACGACGCCAGCTCGTCGTCGCCGGAGAAGGCGACCGTGGCGTGCAGGCCGGAGCTGCCGTCGAGCACCGCAGCCGTCACCCCGTCGAGCGGGACGGATGCGGCGCCCGCACCGGGCACGGACACGGTGCGCTCGGCGCCGTCGAGGGTGACCGTCACGTCCACCGCCTCGCCGTCGGGATTCACCAGCCACAGCGTCGGCGACGGCCCGTCGGGCACCGCGACGACTGCGGTGTCGAGGAGCGGCGCCGTCGCGACGGTCCAGGCGAGATCGGAGGGCGCAGCGGAATCCGTCTGCCCCTGGGTGCCGCCGACGGTCGCCCTTGCGGCGGCGACGACCGGGGCGTCGGACTCCACTCGCACGGTGTACACGCCCTGGTCGAGCACGCCGAGCGGCACGTCGAGGACGCGCCCGGCCTCCATGGTGGCCTCGATCGTGGTGCCTCCTGAGCCCGACTCGGGCACGAGCGCGATCGAGACCTCGGCCGCCTCGCCGCCCGGTGCGTACAGCCGCACCGTCGGATGGTCGTCGCCGTCGGCATGATCCTCGGATGCCTCGAGCCCGCCCGTCTGCGGCACGACGAAGCCGGAGATCACCTGGCTGGTCGCGGGCGCGGCCGTCGGACCGGTGAGCTCGATGCCCGCCGGAGCCAGTCCGACCACGACGGAGTGCTCGAGGCTCGCGGCGATCGCCCCGCCGACGCTCGTGACGTGCACCACCGGCGACGCCACGTTGGGGGCGAGACCCGCGAGCGACAGCACGCGCTGGCTGCCGGGCGGCACGATCACGCCGAGGGCGGACGGCGCCTCGTCGAGGATCAGCACCG
>NZ_WJSP02000251.1 GCF_009720255.1 Agromyces humi
CCGCACGCAGGCGGGGGCTGGTGCCGACGGCATCGTACGAGAACGCACCCCGCGCGAAGGGGTCGGTGCCCCAGCGGGAGCGGCGCATCGCGCTCGGAATGGGCACGCCGTCGGTCCTCGGCGTCGGGGTCGGGGTCGGAGGCGCCGTGGTGGGGCTCGGCGCCGGCGTGGGCTGCGGCCAGCAGCTGGCGAGCGTGACGGCGGCGATCCCCGAGAGCGACGCGGCGAGGAAGGTTCGCCGGGCCATCCCGCCGGACGCCGCCCGAGAGTCCATGGGACTCAGGCTAGCCGACGGCGCCGACGCGGGGTCGATGGCGGGCGGGTCAGCGCGCGGCGGTCGCCGTCGCCGAGCGGAACGCCTCGGCGAACCGGGGCAGCCCGGCCTCGATCGTCTCCATCGTGGCCGTCAGCGAGATGCGGAAGAAGCCGGGCGTCTCGAACATGCGCCCGGGGAGCACGAGGACGCCCTCGCGGTCGAGCGCCTGCGTGAACTCGACGTCGTCGGCGAGCGGTGACTGGGGGAACAGGTAGAACGTGCCCTCGGGCTGGGCGACGCGGTAGCCGATCTCCCGGAGCGCGGCCACCATCACGTCGCGCTTGCGCTGGAAGAGCGGCAGGTCGAACGCGAGCGTCTCGAGCTTCGGCAGCGCGTACTGCATCGACGCGTTGGGGAAGAGCCAGCCGCCCGAGATCTGCACGGTCTCGATCGCGTCGCGGAACGCCTCCCGACCGGGCATGGTGGGCGGCACCGCGAGGTACCCGATGCGCTCCCCGGGCGAGAGCAGGGTCTTGCCGTAGCTGTAGGCGACGAAGCTCCACGGATAGAACTCCACCGGGCTGCGGAAGCGCGCCCCGTCGAAGACGATGCGGTTGTAGGCCTCATCGGAGATGAGGAAGATGCGCCGGCCGTTGCGCTCCGATGCCTCGTCGAGGATCGTCGCCAGGCGCTCGAGCGTGGCCGGCGGGTAGATGCGGCCCGTCGGATTGTTGGGACTGTTCACGATGACGATGCGGGTGCGCGGCGTGATGGCCGCGGCGATCGCGTCGAGGTCGAGGTCGAGGGTCTCGCGGTCGATTGACACCTTCACCGGCACCATGCCGGCCTCGAGCACGAGCGGCTCGTAGAGGAACCACGGCGGGAGGCTGTAGACCACCTCGTCGCCGGGGTCGCCGACGATCTTCAGGGCCGTCGAGATCGCCGCGAACCCGCCCGTGGTGAGGTGCACGTCCTCGGCCTCGAACGGGATGCCGAGATGCCGGCTCAGCGACTCGGTCGCCGCCGCCACCGCCTTCTCGTCGCCGAAGTTGTAGGCGAACCACAGCTCGTGCTGCGGCACCAGCGCCTCGCGCAGGATCTCGACGTAGGCCTGCGACGGCGGGTCGTGCGGATCGCCGAACGTGAAGTCGAGCACGCCCGGCTCGTGCCGTCGCTGCTCGTAGCCCGAGAGCCGGTAGAAGTCGTAGAGCAGCTGGAACGGCGTCGCCGCCGCAACGGTCACGACACGGTCGGAGGTGAGTCGGTCATCCATGGGCGCTTCCCTCGGGGTCGGGGATGCTCCGCGGGCGCGAAGCCCCGTGAACGCCGCCCATGCTACTCCGCGACGACGCCCGCGCCTCAGGGCCCTCCATGAGCCGCTGAGACGCGGAGCGCCGAGCCGGCAGCCGGGCAGCCGTCACCCGCCGACCGTCACCCGCCGACCGTCAGCCGCCGACGGTCAGCCTGTGACGTACCCGTCGGCCACGTCGAGGGCCGCGTCGATGATGTCGAGGCCTCGAACGAGCTCGTCCTCGGTGATCACGAGCGGCGGCGCGACGTGCATCCGGTTGAAGTGGACGAATGGCCAGAGGCCGGCCTGCTTGCACGCGGCAGCCACCGCGGCCATGGGGGCGGCGGCCGCGCCCACGGCGTTGAACGGCACGAGCGGCTCGCGCGTCGCGGCATCCGACACCAGCTCGATGGCCCAGAAGAGGCCGAGGCCGCGCACCTCGCCGACCGACGGATGCCGCTGCGCCATCGCCCGCAGGCGCGGCTCCACGACGCGAGCGCCGAGGTCGCGCACCCGCTCGAGGATGCCGTCGCGCTCGAAGACCTCGAACGTGGCGACGCCCGCCGCGCAGGCGAGCGGATGTCCGGAGTAGGTGAGCCCGCCCTGGAACGCCACCGTGTCGAAGTGCGCCGCGATGCGCGCCGAGATCACCACGCCGCCGAGCGGCACGTAGCCCGAGTTCACGCCCTTGGCGAAGGTGATGAGGTCGGGCACGACGCCGAAGTGGTTCACCGCGAACCACTCGCCGAGGCGGCCGAAGCCCACCATCACCTCGTCGGCGATGTACACGATGCCGTGGCGGTCGCAGAGCTCGCGCACGCCCTGCAGGTAGCCGGGCGGCGGCACGAGCACGCCGTTGGTGCCGACGACCGTCTCGAGGATGATCGCCGCGATCGTGCCGGCGCCCTCGAGCGTGATGACCTGCTCGAGGTGCGCGAGCGCGCGCTCGGACTCCTGCTCTGGGCTGTCGGCGTGGAACGAGGAGCGGTACGGGTACGGACCCAGGAAGTGCGCGACGCTGCCGTCGCTCGGCTCGTTCGCCCAGCGGCGCGGGTCGCCCGTGAGCGAGATCGCCGTGGCGGTGCCGCCGTGGTAGCTGCGGTACATCGAGAGCACCTTGCGTCGGCCGGTCACGGCGCGCGCCATGCGCACGGCGTACTCGTTGGCGTCGGCGCCGCCGTTGGTGAAGAACACCTTGTCGAGGTCGCCGGGCGCCACCTCGGCGATGCGACGGGCGAGCTCGCCGCGCACGTCGTTCGCCATCGACGGCTGGATCGTCGCGAGGCGCCCCGCCTGCTGCTGGATCGCGGCCACCAGGTGGGGGTGCTGATGCCCGAGGTTGAGGTTGACGAGCTGCGACGAGAAGTCGAGGTACGCGTTGCCCGCGTAGTCCCAGAACGTCGAGCCCTCGCCCGCCGCGATCGGCAGCGGGTCGATGAGCGCCTGCGCGCTCCACGAGTGGAACACGTGCGCGCGGTCGTCGGCGCGCACCCGGGCGTCGGCCTCGAGGTCTGGCAGCGGATGCCGCTCGCCGCTCCGGTCGGCGTACGTCGCCGTCGCGGCATCCGTCGCCTCGTCGGTCGCCTGGGCCTGCGAGGTCAGCGTGTCGGTCATCGATGCTCCTAGTGGTTGGACGGGAAGCCGAGGTTGACCTGCGACTCCGATGGGTTCGGCCAACGCGTCGTGACGACCTTCGAACGGGTGTAGAAGTGCACCGACTCGGGGCCGTAGATGTGCGAGTCGCCGAACAGCGAGCTCTTCCACCCGCCGAACGAGTACGCGCCGACGGGCACGGGGATCGGCACGTTCACGCCGACCATGCCCACCTCGATGTCGAACTCGAACTGGCGGGCCGTGCCCCCGTCGCGCGTGAAGATCGCGGTGCCGTTCGCGAACCGGTTGGCGTTGATGAGCGCGACCGCCTCGTCGTAGGACTCGACGCGCACGACCGACAGCACCGGGCCGAAGATCTCGTCGTCGTAGACCTTCATGCCGGGCTTCACGTGGTCGACGAGGGAGACGCCGACGAAGAAGCCGTCGCCGTCGAACGCCTGTGTCGTGCCGTCGACGACGACCGTCGCGCCCTCGGCGGCGGCGCCGGTCACGTAGGAGGCGACCTTGTCGCGGTGCTCGCGGGTGATGAGCGGACCCATCTCGCTCGCGGCATCCGTGCCGTCGCCGATGACGAGCGCGCCCATTCGCCTGCGCACGGCGTCGACGAGCTCGTCGGCGACGTCGCCGACCGCGACGAGCACCGACACGGCCATGCAGCGCTCGCCGGCGGAGCCGTAGGCCGCCGAGACCGCGGCGTCGGCCGCGCCCTCGAGGTCGGCGTCGGGCATGACCACCATGTGGTTCTTCGCACCGCCGAGCGCCTGCACCCGCTTGCCGTTGGCGGCGGCCCGCTCGTAGATCGACTTCGCGATCGGCGTCGAGCCGACGAACGAGATCGCGCGCACCTCGGGGGCGTCGAGGATCGTGTCGACCGCGACCTTGTCACCGTGCACGACGTTGAGTACGCCGTCGGGAAGTCCGGCCTCCTGGAACAGCTTCGCGAGGAAGACCGCGGCGCTCGGGTCCTTCTCGGAGGGCTTCAGCACGACCGTGTTGCCGCACGCGATCGCCGACGCGACCATCCACAGCGGCACCATGACCGGGAAGTTGAACGGCGTGATCGCGCCGACCACGCCCACGGGCTGCTTCGTGGAGTGCACGTCGACGCCGCGCGCGACCTGCTCGGAGTGCTCGCCCTTCAGCAGGTGCACGAGCCCGGCGGCGAACTCGACGTTCTCGATGCCGCGCGAGATCTCGCCCGCGGCATCCGACAGCACCTTGCCGTGCTCGCTCGTGAGGATCGCGGCGAGCTCGCCCTGGCGCTCGACGAGCAGGTGGCGCAGCTTGAAGAACACGTCGGCGCGCTTGATCAGGCCGGTCGCACGCCAGCCCGGCAGGGCAGCGGATGCCGCGGCGATCGCCTGCTCGACCTCGCCGACCGAGGCGAACGCCACCTCGTGCTGCTGGGCACCGGTGGCCGGGTTGAAGACCGGACCGGTGCGCTCGGCGTCGGCGACCTCGCGGCCGTTGATGAAGTGTCGGATGAGGCTCATGCGGGTCCTTCGTGACGTGGGCGACGATGGCCGGACAGAATGCCCGAGACGTCGTCTAGGCTGGCACTCCCGAGTCTTACAGAGGCAGAGAGGCCCGATCGATGGCAGATCGTCGCGAAGACGACGTGATCCGAACAGAACGTCCGACCACGGGGACCGCGACGGCGGCGGTGGCCGACGGACTGCCCACGGTGCGGGAGATCCTCACGCTCGAGGCCGTCGCGCAGGGCGTTCCCGAGGTGCTCTCGGGCGACGCCGCGCTGGACGCACGCGTGCGCTGGGTGCACGTCTCCGACAGCGCTGGCGTCGCCCGGTTGCTCGTCGGGGGCGAGCTGCTGCTCTCGACCGGCTCGGGTTGGCCGACCGACCCCGCCGAGCTGGCCGCGTTCATCGGCGGTTTGGTCGACGCGGGCCTGTCGGGCCTCGTGCTGGAGCTCGGCGTGCACTACCGCTACGTTCCCGCCGTCGTCGAGCACGCGGCCCGCGAGCACGGACTCGCACTCGTCGCGCTGCACCGCGAGGTGAGGTTCGTCACGCTCACGGAGGCGGTGCACAGCCGCATCATCTCGGAGCAGACCGCGGCCCTGCGGGCCCGCGACGAGGTGCGCGAGCGGTTCACGGCCCTCAGCCTGCGCGGATCGCCGGCCGACTTCATCGTGCACCAGCTCGCCCAGACCCTCGGGTCGGCGGTCGTGCTGGAGAACCTCGCGCACGAGGTGGTGGCGAGCGAGGTGCCGCCCGCGGCAGAGCAGGAGCTCTTCACCCGATGGGAGGCGAGGTCGCGGCTCGCGCGCGCATCGACGCGTTCGGCGCTCGACCCGAACGCGC
>NZ_WJSP02000252.1 GCF_009720255.1 Agromyces humi
GGCAACGTCGCCAACGCGAAGAGCGACGAGCTCGAGATCGCCAAGGAGTTCGCCGCGTTCGCGAGCGGTGAGCAGGCTGCGAAGATCCAAGCCGAGACCGGCACCGTGATCCCCGCGTTCAACGGCATGACCGCGCCCGGCCGCTCCACCACCCCGGTCGACGCGTTGTTCACGGCGGCCTCCGCCGTCACCACGACGGGTCTCGCCTCGGTCGACACCGCGACCCACTGGACGTTCCTCGGCCAACTGCTGATCATCGTGATGACGCAGCTCGGCGGCCTGGGCATCCTCGTGTCGGCGGCGCTCATCGGCGTGCTGCTCGCACGTCGGCTCTCGTTGCGCACCCGGCTCAACGCCGCGAACGAGTTCCGCGCCGAGGGCTTCACCGACCTGCGCAGGCTCGTGCGCACCGTCATCGGGATCACGCTGCTCATCGAGGCCGTCGTCGCGTTGCTGCTCTTCCTCCGCTACCTCACGTACTACGGCTGGAACGTCGGCCGGAGCGCGTGGAACGCGGTGTTCGACTCGATCTCGGCGTTCACGAACCTCGGATTCTCGCTGCAGTCCGACAGCATGATGCAGTTCGTCGGCGACCCGTTCATCTGCCTCCCGCTCTGCGCCGGCGTCATCCTCGGGGGCCTCGGCTTCCCGGTCATCGTGCAGCTCTGGAAGGAATGGCGGCGACCGCTGCGCTGGAGCATGAACACGAACCTGGTGGTGACCGGCACCGTCGTGCTGCTCCTGGCCGGGGCGGGCTACCTCACGATCGTCGAGTGGGACAACCCCGGCACCCTCGGCCGGCTGGACCCGGCCACGCGCGTGCTCGCGGGGTTCTTCGCCTCGGTGATGACCCGATCGGGCGGCTACAACTCGGTCGACATCGCGGCGATGCACGATGACAGCTGGTTCGCCACCGATGTCCTCATGTTCATCGGCACCGGCCCGGCGAGCGTCGGCGGCGGCATCCGGATCACGACGTTCCTCGTGCTCTTCTTCGTCATGGTGACCGAGTTCCGCGGCGAGCTGCAGGTGAACATCTTCGGCAAGCGCCTGTCGCGTGCGGTGCACCGCCAGGCCATCACGGTCGTGCTCGTGAGCGTCGCCGCCGTGGTGGGACCGACGCTCCTGCTGCTGCAACTCACCGAGTTCCCGCTGGGCCGGGTGCTCTTCGAGGTGATCTCGGCGTTCAGCACCACCGGTCTCTCGACGGGCATCACGCCCGACCTGCCCGACTCGGCGAAGGTCGTGCTGGCCGTGCTCATGCTGGCCGGCCGCGTCGGCCCGCTCACCCTCGGCACCGCGCTCATCCTGCGCGACCGCCGCATCCTGTACGAGTTCCCGAAGGAGAGGCCCGTCGTTGGCTAGACGTTCGATGTTCGGCGACCAGAGCGCCACCCGCCGGATCGCCGAAGCCGACTCGGTCGCGGTGATCGGGCTCGGACGGTTCGGCCGGTCGCTCGCGCTCGAGCTCATGGCGGGCGGCACCGAGGTGCTCGGCATCGATGCCGGCGACGACAACGTGCAGTCCCTCAACGGCCAGCTCACGCAGGTCGTCCGGGCCGACCCCACGAAGTCCGAGGTGCTCCGCCAACTCTCCATCGACCAGTTCGACCGGGTGGTGGTGGCGATCGGCGGCGACCTCGAGTCGTCGATCCTCACTTCGTCCGCCCTGCTCGCGATGGGGCTGCCGTCGATCTGGGCGAAGGCCGACACCGATGAGCACGCGCTCATCCTCGAGCAGCTCGGCGTGCACCACGTGGTGTCGCCCGAGAGCGACATGGGCCGGAAGGTCGCGCACCTCGTCCGTGGGGCGGCGCAGGACTACATCGAGATCGAGCGCGGGTACGCGGTGGTGAAGTCCGCGCCACCAGCACGGCTGCACGGGATCCCGCTCGGGAAGACCGGCCTGCGCAAGGAGTTCGGCGTCACCGTCGCCGCCTACAAGAAGCCCGGATCCGAGTGGACCAACGCCGACGCCGACACGGTGCTCGGCCCCGACGACACGATCCTCATCGTCGGCCCGACGAGGAAGGCCGAGGGCTTCGCCCAGTTGCGCTGAGCAGGGCGCGGCGATCGAGACCACGGCCGGCAGGGGCATCCGGATGCCGCATGCCTGCGATTGCACCGTGAGACGTGCCGCCGCGGCAGCCGCTGTGCCGGTCCCGAGTCCTAGGCTGGGGTGATGACCGACGTCACGCTCCCCTCAGGCATCGCGAAGGACGAACTCGACGGCGAGGTGCGACCGCAAGACGACCTGTTCCGCCACGTCAACGGCAAGTGGATCGAGCGCACCGAGATCCCCGCCGACAAGGCCCGCTACGGCTCCTTCCTCGTGCTGCACGAGGAGGCAGAGGCGGCCGTGCGCGACATCATCGTCGAGGCGCAGCAGGCCGAGCCGGGCACCGAGGATCGCAAGGTCGGCGACCTCTTCGCGAGCTTCATGAACGAGCAGCGCGCCGACCTGCTCGGCGCCACGCCCATCGCCGGGCAGCTCGTCGACGTGTCGCTCATCAGCTCGGTCGAGCAGTTCCTCGAGACCCTGGGCCGGCTCGAGCGCCAGGGCGTCTCCGGCTTCCTGCAGCTCTACGTCGACAACGACCCGGGCGACCCCGAGCGCTACCTCGTCTTCGTCGAGCAGGGCGGCATCGGCCTGCCCGACGAGAGCTACTTCCGCGAGGAGCGCTTCGAGGCCGTGCGCGCCGCCTACGCGAAGCACCTCGAGCGCATGTTCGCACTGGCGCAGCTCGACGACGCCGGCGATCGCGCGGTGCGGGTCTTCGACCTCGAGACCGACCTCGCGAAGGCGCACTGGAACAACGTCGACACCCGCGACAGCGAGAAGACGTACAACCTGTTCCAGTGGGCGGATGCCGCGGCCGCGGCATCCGTCGACCTGCAGGTGTGGCGCGACGCCATGGGCGTGCCCGAGGGCGCGTTCGACGAGCTCGTGCTGCGCGAGCCCTCGTTCGTCGAGGGCCTGGGCGCGCTGCTCACGGAGGAGCGGCTGCCGGCCTGGCGCGACTGGCTCGCCTGGCAGGTGATCCGCTCGAGCGCCGCCTACCTCTCGAACGACTTCGTCGAGGCGAACTTCGACTTCTACGGCCGCACGCTCACGGGCACCCCGCAGATGCGCGAGCGGTGGAAGCGCGGCGTCTCGCTCGTCGAGGGCGCCATGGGCGAGGCCGTCGGCCGCATCTACGTGGAGCGGCACTTCCCGCCCGCGGCGAAGGAGGCGATGGACGACCTCGTCGCGAACCTCGTCGAGGCGTACCGCCAGTCCATCGCCGCGCTCGACTGGATGGGCGACGACACTCGCGCGAAGGCACTCGACAAGCTCGAGAAGTTCACGCCGAAGATCGGGTTCCCGGTGAAGTGGCGCGACTACTCCAAGCTCGAGATCACCGCCGACGACCTCGTGGGCAACGTGCGCGCCACCGCGGAGTTCGAGTTCAACCGCGAGCTCGGCAAGATCGGCAAGCCGATCGACCGCGACGAGTGGTTCATGACCCCGCAGACGATCAACGCGTACTACAACCCCGGCTTCAACGAGATCGTGTTCCCCGCGGCGATCCTGCAGTACCCCTTCTTCACGCCCGAGCGAGACGCCGCCGCGAACTACGGCGCGATCGGCGCGGTCATCGGTCACGAGATCGGGCACGGCTTCGACGACCAGGGCTCGAAGTACGACGGCGACGGCCGGCTCACCGACTGGTGGACCGAGGCCGACCGCGAGGCCTTCGAGGAACGCACGAAGGCCCTCATCGCGCAGTACGACGCGTTGAAGCCGGCCCAGCTCGACGGCCAGGACCACCACGTCAACGGCGCCCTCACGATCGGCGAGAACATCGGCGACCTCGGCGGGCTGGCCATCGCGTGGAAGGCGTACGTGCTCTCGCTCGACGGTGCCGAGCCGCCCGTGATCGACGGGCTCACGGGCGCGCAGCGCTTCTTCCTCTCGTGGGCGCAGGCCTGGCAGATGAAGGGCCGCGACGAGGAGGTCATCCGCCTGCTCGCCATCGACCCGCACTCGCCGAACGAGTTCCGGTGCAACCAGATCGTCCGCAACATCGACGAGTTCTACACTGGCTTCGGAGTGACCGCAGATGACGCCCTCTGGCTCGAGCCGGCCGAGCGGGTGACGATCTGGTAGGACACTCCACTCATCCGTCCAGTCCATCTCTTTCGAGCGCGCCGCAGACCGCGGTGGGGGAGCGCCGAGCGTCCGAGGAAGATCGTGCAAGCACTGTGGTGACGTCGTCGCAGGGTTCCGAACGCCGAGCGCGCCACGCCAGCATCCGACACGGCAAGCACCGCACCGAGGAGCCCAACGAGAACTTCGCCCGTGGCTTCCACGCCCTGGGCGAGCTCGCGCTCGCGGGCGTGCAGGTCTCGGCGCGGGCGACCGACCTCGCGACCGGCAAGGTGCTGTTCTCGGTCGACGACCACGTCGTGATGCCGACCGCGTCGATCGGCAAGGTGCTGCTGCTCGTCGAGGTCGCCTCGCGGCTCACCGGCGCGAGCCCCGAGGCGTTCACGGTGCTCGACCGCACCCCCCGCGACGCCGTCGGCGACTCGGGAATCTGGCAGCACATGCAGTCGCCGTCGCTGCCGCTCGCCGACCTCGCGGCGCTCATCGCCGCGTCGAGCGACAACCTCGCCACGAACGTGCTGCTCCGCTACGTCGGGCTCGAGGCGGTGCGTGCGCGCACCGAGGCGCTCGGCCTCACCCGCACGGCGCTCCTCGACCTCGTGCGCGACCACCGCGGCCCCGACGACGCCCCGCAGTTGTCGATCGGCTCGGCGAAGGAGCTCACGTGGCTGTTCGCGTCGCTCGCCCGCGGCGAGGTCGTGAGCCCCGAGGTGTCGCAGCGCGTGGTCGGATGGCTCTCGCTCAACGCCGACCTCTCGATGGTCGCCTCCGCGTTCGGCCTCGACCCCCTCGCGCACCGCAAGCCCGACCACGGGGTGCTGCTCATGAACAAGACCGGCACCGACGGCGGCGTGCGCAGCGAGGTCGGCGTGCTCCGCGGCCCTCGCGCGAGCGTCGCCTACGCGGTGTCGATGTACTTCGCCGACACGATGCTCACGTCGCGCCTCGCGGTGCTCGACGGCATGCACCAGGTCGGCGTCGACCTGCTGGAGTACGTGCACTGAGCGGATGCCGCGGGCTCGCGGCATCCGTCGGCCCGCGTCGGCCCGGGGTCGGGGCTGCGCTCAGCCCTGCGCGAGCAGGGCGACGCCGTCGAGGACCGCCGTGTGCGTCTCGTGCGCGCCGAGCACCCGGAAGTGCCCGACGGCGGGGACCCGGACGTTCGTCGCCCCCTCGAGGAAGCTGCCGTCGGGATACGCAATGCGGGTGCGGTGTGCGTGCAGGGCCATCCCGCCGCGCAGCCGTGCACAGCGCAATACCGCTCACCGGTGATGTATCCCCACTTCGGCGCGCACGCCAGATCCTCGGCG
>NZ_WJSP02000253.1 GCF_009720255.1 Agromyces humi
GGGCGCCTCAGCGCCGGGCCGGCCGCCGGGCCGGTACGCGGTGATGGCCGCGATCGCCGCCGTGCACGACGAGAGCCCCACGTGGGCCGACACCGACTGGAACGCGATCCTCGCCCTCTACGACGTGCTCCGCGTCACGTGGCCGACGCCCGTGGTCGAGCTGAACCGGGCGATCGCTCTCGGCTTCGCCGACGGGCCGGCGGCCGGCCTCGCCGAGCTCGACGAGCTCGCCGCCGACCCGCGCCTCGCCAGGTATCCCTACCTCGCCGCGGCCCGCGCGGACTGCCTCGTGCGCCTCGGTCGCAGCGCGGAGGCGCGGATCGCCTACGACGAGGCGCTGATCCTCACCGACAACGAGGTGGAGCGCGAGTTCCTCGCCGGGCGCATCCGGTCACTCGACGCGGGGTGAGGGTTCCGGTGGCTCAGCGGCGGATGTCGACGGCCTTCCCGCCGTCATCCGCGATCGCGTCCGTCGGCGCCGCCACGCGGAGCTGGACGCCCACCTCGGAGAGTCGCTCGAGCTCCCGGGTGTCGGCTCGGGCATCCGTCACGAGCGTGTCGATCCGGTCGGTCGGCACCGTCTGCACCATCGAGTCGACGCCGATCTTCGTGTGGTCGGCGAGCACCATCACCCGCTTGGCCGACTCGACGGCCGCCCGGTCGACGCTCGCGACGTGCATGTTCGGGGTGCTGAGGCCGTTCGCCGCGGTCAGGCCGTTCCCCGAGAGGAAGAGCTTGTGGAAGCGCAGCCGCGACACGGCCTTCTCGGCCTCACCGCCGATGACACCGCGGATGCTCCCGCGAAGGATGCCGCCGATGAGCAGCACCTCCACATCCGGGGCATCGAACAGCGCATTCGCGACGAGCACCGAGGTGGTCGCCACCATGAGACGCCGCCGAGTGAGTCGCTGTGCGAGTGCCTGGGTGGTCGTGCCCGCGCACAGCATGATGACGTCACCGTCGTCGATGAGCTCCGCTGCGAGCTCCGCCATCGCGAGCTTCTCGTCGGCGGCGACGACCGCCTTCTCGCGATAGCTCGGCTCGTCCATGCTCGAGCGGCCGACGGATGCCCCGCCTCGGTGTCGCACCACGAGGCCCGCCTCCTCGAGCGCCTTCAGGTCCCGCCGGATCGTGATCTCCGACGAACGAACCATCCGGGAGAGATCGGCGACCGACGAGGACCCGTGCACCGACAGCGCGGAGACGATGACCTGGCGCCGTTCCTCGGTGAACATCCGGCCTCCCCTCACGATGCGGCCGCCGTGCGGCACGCACCGTCGACCAGCCTAGGCAGGATCCGCCCGGTGGGCACCGGCGCCGCGGCATCCGGCGCCCACCCTGGTCACCCGGCGTTGCAGGTGACCTTGGCGTCGGCCCAGTCGGCGTGGTCGTAGTTCTTGCCGTTCGTCGCCTCGTCGGCGACGAGCCGAAGCCGCTTCACGCCGCTGACGTCGACCTGCAGCGGGAAGGCCGGGTCGTCGTTCGTCAGCACCGTCGTCTCGGCGAGCAGCACGTCGTCGCCGTAGACGCGGAACCGGACCGAGCCGATGCCGCTCTCACCGGGCGTCTCGAGCACCTCGTCGTCGATGCCGACGATCGCGTCGAACGTCGAGCAGGTGGCGCCGAGCCAGGCCGTGACGGAGCCCGTCGCGTGCATGCCGACGCCCTTGGCGAAGACGACGTCGTCGATCTCGATCGGCCGGCCGTCGCCCGCAGCCGCCTGGCCGTTCGACTGGTCGCGCTCGACCGGACCGTAGCCGTTGGACTGCTCGAGCCATTCGAGGTCGGACACGAAGTTCACCCCGTCGAGCGGCTCGGGCGTGACCCACAGCGTGGACTGCGTGGCCGCAGTGCGCTCCTCGTTGCGGTCGACGCGGTAGGACGCCTGGATGGGGATCTCGACGGTTCCGCTGACGCCGTCGGCGGGGACGGTGAGGGTCCAGGAGCCCTCGAGGTCCCGCCCCGCGGCCAGCTTCTTCGCCGTGATGGCTCCGCCCTCGACCGTCCACCCCTCGGGCACGACCGGGGCCACCGCGACCTTCGTGGCATCCGCCTCGACGGAGAACGACGCCGTCAGTTCCACCGTGGATCCCGGTGCGACCTCGGCAGACGACGGTTCGACCGCCAGGTCGACCGCGGCCCACGGCTCCGCCGGGTCGAGGCAGCTGTCGCGGTGCGGCTTCGCCAGGCAGACCACGGCGGCGAACCCGCCGTTGTCCGCCGTCGGGATCGACAGCGTCTGGTCCTTCGTCGTGCGCGTCGTCGTGAGCACCGTCGCGGATCCGTTCGCACCGTCGTCGGTCAGGAGGTCGACGATGAGGTGCTTGCCGCCGAACTGCTCGAGCGGCAGCTGCAGCGGTTCGCCCGATCCTGCGCGCATGCCGCCGACGTACCAGCGGTCGCCGGCTCGCCGGGCGAGCACGACGTCGGAGGCCGGAGTTCCACTCACCAGCTGGGTCTCGTCCCAGGTCGTGGGGAGGTTCTGCAGGAACCGCTCGGCATTCGGCTCGGCCGCGTAGGCCTCGGGCTTATCGGAGAGGTGCTGCCAGCCCGACTCGTAGACGATGCTCATCGCGACCTCGTGGGCCTTCGATGAGTTGCCGTTGCCACGGGAGAAGGTGACCGGCGTCCAGTCCATGGAGCCCACCACGTTGCGCGTGAACGGCACCATGAGGCTCCGGGCGGGGCTGATGCCGTTCTCGGCGCCGCGTACGGCCTCGTAGCTCATGATGTGCGGCCACGTGCGCTGCAGCCCCGTCGGCAGGGATGCACCGTGGAAGTTGATCATGAGGTGATTGGCCGCGGTGTCGGCCGCGATCTGGTCGTACCACTGGTGGATCGCCTGGCTGTCGGTGTCCATGAAGTCGACCTTGATCCCCTTGACGCCCCACGACGCGATGCGCGGCAGCCACTCGTCGCGCTGCTCCTGCGTGCGCAGGTCCCGGCTGTGGAACCAGATGATGACGTCGATGCCCTTCGTCTCGGCGTAGCGCACGGTGCGCGGCACCCAGCTCGCGTCCCAGCCCTCGTCGAGCAGCACGTACTCCCAGCCGTTGCGGGCCGAGAGGTCGACGAAGTCCCGCTGACGGGCCTCGTCCTTGGGGCTGTTCCAGTCGGTCAGCCAGCTCCAGCTCGAGACGCCGGGCTTGATCCACGAGGTGTCCTCGCCCTCGAGTGCGTTCGGCGTCGCGAGGTCGTCGACGATCGTCGACTCGACCACCGTGTCGAGGCGGCCGGCGATCGCGACGCGCCACGGGGTCGAGAGGTCACCGTGGGAGGTCACCGGGGCGCCCTGGAAGAGGTCGATGCCGTAGCGCAGCGTGCCGGGCGTGTGCGCGAGGTGGGAACCCGAGTAGTCGCCGTGCACGTCGGACTCGGTGAGCAGCACGTAGTGCCCGCCCTGCTGGAACAGCGCGGGGTATCCGACACTGCCCGTTCCGTTCGACGCGGCCGCGGTCGTCTGCATCCACTCGGCTTCGTAGTTGACCGCGTAGGAACGCTGCATCCACGCCGCGCCGTCCGCGGGCATCTCCCATGCGCCCGACTCGTCGTCGACGCGGTGCTCGCCGTCGCCGGCGATCAGGTACCGGTAGGCGGCGCCGTCATCGGAGAGCCGCACGGCGATCGAGAACCGCGCACCGTCGGCGTTCTCGAACTCGAACACCGACTCCTGGAACGTGTACGACCGCTCCTCCTCCTTGCCGGTGGTCATCTCGTAGTCGTCCGCGACGACCTGGTCGTCACGTGCCACGAAGACCAGCCCGTCGCGGAAGTCGCCGTCGCTCCCGGTGAGGCCGAGCCTCGTGGCCTGCACCACCGTCGTCTCCCCGTCGACGACGTCGAGCGCGACCCGTCCCGCGGAGTCGAGCTTCAGGACGCCATCGAGCGGAGACCCCTCGGGCCCGTCGATCGCCCACTGCTCGACGACCACCGGCTCCTCGGGCACGTCGTCGTCGCAGGTGACCTTGGCGTCCGCCCAGTCGGCGTGGTCGAAGTTCTTGCCGTTGGTCGACTCGTTCGCCACCAGGCGCAGGACGTCGACACCCGAGACATCCGCCGTCAGCTCGACCGCCATGTCGTTGCCCGTGACGACCCCGGTCTCGGCGAGGAGCGTGCCGTCGCCGAACAGCTGGAACTGCACGGTGCCGATGCCCGACGTCACCTCGTCGTCGAGCCCCACCATCGCGCTGAAGGCCGTGCAGTTCGCACCGAGCTCCACCGACAGCGCCCCGGTGGCGTGCATGCCGACCCCCTTGTCGTACACGACGCCGCCGATGGTGATCGGCTTGCCGTCGCCCGACGCCGACTCGCCGTTGGACGTGTCGCGCTCGACCGGGCCCCACCCGTTCGACTCGTTGAGCCACGGCAGGTCCGAGATGAACACGTCGCCGACGGGAACGTCGGCGCTGGCGGGCAGTGCTCCGGAGACGGCT
Source organism: Agromyces humi (assembly GCF_009720255.1). Taxonomy (GTDB): domain Bacteria; phylum Actinomycetota; class Actinomycetes; order Actinomycetales; family Microbacteriaceae; genus Agromyces; species Agromyces humi. Next base: position 4,434 of record NZ_WJSP02000253.1, read on the forward strand.
GCGAGCCCGCCTCCCAGCAGGCTTCCGGTGACGACGAGCGCGGTGGTGGCGGCTCGACGGCGATGGGTGTGACGGGGCACGAGGTCTCCTTCGACGTTCGCGATGGCCCTCGTCCGAGGGTCTCGACGTCAGGCTAGGAACCCGTGATCGAAACGGTCAACGACCTGTTCGGTATCGATCGCTCGTGGCCTTCAACCGGTCAGTATCGATCAGCTCGTCGGCCGGTGAACTCCGTCGCGCGACGGATCCGTGCCCCCACCGCCGGTCGCTAGCGTGGAGGGATGTCCGTGTCAGCAGCGCCGCCCGTGCTCGACGGCGTCGAGTGGGTACGACCGCGACCGCTCCGGGCGGCGTACCGATACGACCTCATCCTCGCGCTCGTCATGGCGGCCGGCACCGCCGCGAGCGTCGTGCTGTACCGCATCACCGGATGGGGCGAGGACGCCCCGTGGTGGGGTTCGGTGCTGTGGGTCGCCGCGATGAACCTGCCGCTCGCCGCGCGGCGGCGCTGGCCCGAGATCGTCGCGCTCGTGGCATCCGCCGCCTTCGTCATCGGCGCCCTCACCGAGGTCGGCGAGGTGCTCTTCTCGAACATCGCGCTGTTCATCGCCATCTACACGGTCGGTGCGTGGGGCCGCAGCCGGCTGCGCGCCAACGTGGTGCGCGGCGTCATCGTCGTGGGCATGTTCGTGTGGCTGTTCTGGGGCCTGATCGTCGGCTCGCTCACGCCCGACCAGTTGCCCGAGATGTCGCGCGAGGGCGTGATCTCGCCGTACCTCGCCTACGGGCTCATCAACGTGCTCACCAACCTGCTCTACTTCGGCGGCGCCTGGTACTTCGGCGACTCCGCGTACCGCTCGGCCCGGTCGCGGGCCGAGCTCGAGCAGCGCACCGCCGAGCTCGCCGCCGAGCGCGAACGCACCCGATCGCAGGCGGTCGCCATCGAGCGCCTCCGCATCGCCCGCGAGCTGCACGACGTGGTCGCGCACCACGTCTCGGTGATCGGCGTGCAGGCCGGCGCGGC
>NZ_WJSP02000254.1 GCF_009720255.1 Agromyces humi
CGGGTGCGTCCGTTTCTTGAGAACTCAACAGCGTGCACTATGTTCAATGCCAATTTATTGAACCCCAGCTTGCCCTTCGGGGTGGGTATGGATTCCTTTGATTGATGGACAATTTGATTTTTTAGTCAGTTGTTTCTCTGTCAGTGAACGAACTCCCTGACGCCCTTTTGGGGTGTTGGGAACCATTTTTTTTGGAGAGTTTGATCCTGGCTCAGGACGAACGCTGGCGGCGTGCTTAACACATGCAAGTCGAACGATGAAGGGGAGCTTGCTCCTTGGATTAGTGGCGAACGGGTGAGTAACACGTGAGTAACCTGCCCTGGACTCTGGGATAACCCCGAGAAATCGGAGCTAATACCGGATAGGACCTTGGATCGCATGATCTGGGGTGGAAAGTTTTTTCGGTCTGGGATGGACTCGCGGCCTATCAGCTTGTTGGTGAGGTAATGGCTCACCAAGGCGTCGACGGGTAGCCGGCCTGAGAGGGTGACCGGCCACACTGGGACTGAGACACGGCCCAGACTCCTACGGGAGGCAGCAGTGGGGAATATTGCACAATGGGCGCAAGCCTGATGCAGCAACGCCGCGTGCGGGATGACGGCCTTCGGGTTGTAAACCGCTTTTAGTAAGGAAGAAGGGGAGCTTGCTCCTTGACGGTACTTGCAGAAAAAGGACCGGCTAACTACGTGCCAGCAGCCGCGGTAATACGTAGGGTCCGAGCGTTGTCCGGAATTATTGGGCGTAAAGAGCTCGTAGGCGGTTTGTCGCGTCTGCTGTGAAATCCCGAGGCTCAACCTCGGGCCTGCAGTGGGTACGGGCAGACTGGAGTGCGGTAGGGGAGAATGGAATTCCTGGTGTAGCGGTGGAATGCGCAGATATCAGGAGGAACACCGATGGCGAAGGCAGTTCTCTGGGCCGTAACTGACGCTGAGGAGCGAAAGCGTGGGGAGCGAACAGGATTAGATACCCTGGTAGTCCACGCCGTAAACGTTGGGCGCTAGATGTGGGGACCTTTCCACGGTTTCCGTGTCGTAGCTAACGCATTAAGCGCCCCGCCTGGGGAGTACGGCCGCAAGGCTAAAACTCAAAGGAATTGACGGGGGCCCGCACAAGCGGCGGAGCATGCGGATTAATTCGATGCAACGCGAAGAACCTTACCAAGGCTTGACATAACCGAGAACGCCGCAGAAATGTGGAACTCTTTGGACACTCGGTTACAGGTGGTGCATGGTTGTCGTCAGCTCGTGTCGTGAGATGTTGGGTTAAGTCCCGCAACGAGCGCAACCCTCGTCGCATGTTGCCAGCACGTAATGGTGGGAACTCATGTGAGACTGCCGGGGTCAACTCGGAGGAAGGTGGGGATGACGTCAAATCATCATGCCCCTTATGTCTTGGGCTTCACGCATGCTACAATGGCCGGTACAAAGGGCTGCGATGTCGTAAGGCGGAGCGAATCCCAAAAAGCCGGTCTCAGTTCGGATTGAGGTCTGCAACTCGACCTCATGAAGTCGGAGTCGCTAGTAATCGCAGATCAGCAACGCTGCGGTGAATACGTTCCCGGGCCTTGTACACACCGCCCGTCAAGTCATGAAAGTCGGTAACACCCGAAGCCGGTGGCCTAACCCTTGTGGAGGGAGCCGTCGAAGGTGGGATCGGTGATTAGGACTAAGTCGTAACAAGGTAGCCGTACCGGAAGGTGCGGCTGGATCACCTCCTTTCTAAGGAGCAACTCGGAGGCCTTCGGGTCTTCGCAGTGCTGGCCAGATCAGACCGAACGTGTCTGCTGGCTGCTCATGGGTGGAACATTGACATAGGTGCTCGTCTGAATGGTTCAGACCTAGTACGCCTCTTCGGGGGTTGGAACGGTGGGGGCCGGCCGGTCGGGCACGTGCACGCTGTTGGGTCCTGAGGGACCGGACGATCCTGCCTTCGGGTGGGGTGATGGTTTCTTCAGACCTTCACCGAGATCAGCTTTGCTGGTGGGTGTGGGGGTTCTGGCCGTCTGTTGAGAACTACATAGTGGACGCGAGCATCTTAGATTGACCCTTCGGGGTCAGTCACAAAAGGTGAGTCGCCAAGGGGGTTGCCTTCGGGTGGCCTTGTTTGGCGTATTCACTGGTCAATTTCGCAGCACTTTCGGGTGTTGCACGAATTCGATCGAACTCATGTGATTTCAAGTTTCTAAGAGCAAACGGTGGATGCCTTGGCATCTGGAGCCGAAGAAGGACGTCGTAATCTGCGATAAGCCTCGGGGAGCTGATAAACGAGCTTTGATCCGAGGATTTCCGAATGGGGAAACCCCGCCAGGCCCTTTGGGTGACCTGGTGACTCCCGCCTGAATATATAGGGCGGGTAGAGGGAACGTGGGGAAGTGAAACATCTCAGTACCCACAGGAAGAGAAAACAACCGTGATTCCGTAAGTAGTGGCGAGCGAACGCGGAAGAGGCTAAACCGAGCCATGTGTGATACCCGGCAGGGGTTGCATGGTCGGGGTTGTGGGACCTCTCGGACTGTACTGCCGTGCAGTCACGGTGACGCGTCAGGTATAGACGAACCGGATTGAAAGCCGGACCGGAGTGGGTGTGAGTCCCGTAGTCGAAATGCCTGGCCGGCCGGAGAGGGATCCCAAGTAGCGCGGGGCCCGAGAAATCCCGCGTGAATCTGTCAGGACCACCTGATAAGCCTAAATACTCCCAGATGACCGATAGCGGACAAGTACCGTGAGGGAAAGGTGAAAAGTACCCCGGGAGGGGAGTGAAATAGTACCTGAAACCGTTTGCTTACAAACCGTTGGAGCCTCCTTGTAGGGGTGACAGCGTGCCTTTTGAAGAATGAGCCTGCGAGTTAGTGATCTGTGGCGAGGTTAACCCGTGAGGGGCAGCCGTAGCGAAAGCGAGTCTGAATAGGGCGATTCAGTCGCAGGTCCTAGACCCGAAGCGAAGTGATCTATCCATGGCCAGGTTGAAGCGACGGTAAGACGTCGTGGAGGACCGAACCCACTTCAGTTGAAAATGGAGGGGATGAGCTGTGGATAGGGGTGAAAGGCCAATCAAACTTCGTGATAGCTGGTTCTCTCCGAAATGCATTTAGGTGCAGCGTTGCGTGTTTCTTGCCGGAGGTAGAGCTACTGGATGGCCGATGGGCCCTAAAAGGTTACTGACGTCAGCCAAACTCCGAATGCCGGTAAGTGAGAGCGCAGCAGTGAGACGGTGGGGGATAAGCTTCATCGTCGAGAGGGAAACAACCCAGACCACCAACTAAGGTCCCTAAGCGCGTGCTAAGTGGGAAAGGATGTGGAGTTGCACAGACAACCAGGAGGTTGGCTTAGAAGCAGCCACCCTTGAAAGAGTGCGTAATAGCTCACTGGTCAAGTGATTCCGCGCCGACAATGTAACGGGGCTCAAGCACGCCACCGAAGTTGTGGCATTGACATTTGTGGTAGGCCTTCGTGGTCCAGCCGTGTTGATGGGTAGGAGAGCGTCGTGTGGCGAGTGAAGCGGCGGTGGAAACCAGCCGTGGACGCTACACGAGTGAGAATGCAGGCATGAGTAGCGAAAGACGGGTGAGAAACCCGTCCTCCGGAAGACCAAGGGTTCCAGGGTCAAGCTAATCTGCCCTGGGTAAGTCGGGACCTAAGGCGAGGCCGACAGGCGTAGTCGATGGACAACGGGTTGATATTCCCGTACCGGCGAAGAACCGCCCACACGAGATCAGAAGTGCTAAGCATCCCAATCCGTGCACGATCCCTTCGGGGTGACGCGCGAGGCGGCATGCGACCCCGTCTGGTGGAGTGAGCGTATTAACAGGTGTGACGCAGGAAGGTAGCCCAACCCGGGCGATGGTAGACCCGGGGCAAGCGTGTAGGCCGAGCGATAGGCAAATCCGTCGCTCACGATGGCTGAGACGCGATGCGGATAAAAAGTGGGTGATCCTATGCTGCCGAGAAAAGCATCGACGCGAGGTTCCAGCCGCCCGTACCCCAAACCGACTCAGGTGGTCAGGTAGAGAATACCAAGGAGATCGAGAGAATCGTGGTTAAGGAACTCGGCAAAATGCCCCCGTAACTTCGGGAGAAGGGGGGCCTAAGGCGTGAACCAGCTTGCCTGGGGAAGCGCTGCAGGGCCGCAGAGACCAGTGGGAAGCGACTGTTTACTAAAAACACAGGTCCGTGCTAAGTCGCAAGACGATGTATACGGACTGACGCCTGCCCGGTGCTGGAAGGTTAAGAGGACCGGTTAGCCGCAAGGCGAAGCTGAGAATTTAAGCCCCAGTAAACGGCGGTGGTAACTATAACCATCCTAAGGTAGCGAAATTCCTTGTCGGGTAAGTTCCGACCTGCACGAATGGCGTAACGACTTCCCAGCTGTCTCAACCGCGAACTCGGCGAAATTGCATTACGAGTAAAGATGCTCGTTACGCGCAGCAGGACGGAAAGACCCCGTGACCTTTACTACAGCTTGGTATTGGTGTTCGGTGTGGCTTGTGTAGGATAGGTGGGAGACTTTGAAGCGGGCACGCCAGTGTTCGTGGAGTCATTGTTGAAATACCACTCTGGTCACTCTGGATATCTAACTTCGAACCGTGATCCGGTTCAGGGACAGTGCCTGGTGGGTAGTTTAACTGGGGCGGTTGCCTCCCAAAAAGTAACGGAGGCGCCCAAAGGTTCCCTCAACCTGGTTGGCAATCAGGTGGCGAGTGTAAGTGCACAAGGGAGCTTGACTGTGAGACTGACAGGTCGAGCAGGGACGAAAGTCGGGACTAGTGATCCGGCAGTGGCTTGTGGAAGCGCTGTCGCTCAACGGATAAAAGGTACCTCGGGGATAACAGGCTGATCTTGCCCAAGAGTCCATATCGACGGCATGGTTTGGCACCTCGATGTCGGCTCGTCGCATCCTGGGGCTGGAGTAGGTCCCAAGGGTTGGGCTGTTCGCCCATTAAAGCGGTACGCGAGCTGGGTTTAGAACGTCGTGAGACAGTTCGGTCCCTATCCGCTGCGCGCGTAGGAAATTTGAGAGGATCTGACCCTAGTACGAGAGGACCGGGTTGGACGAACCTCTGGTGTGCCAGTTGTTCCGCCAGGAGCACCGCTGGTTAGCTACGTTCGGGATGGATAACCGCTGAAAGCATCTAAGCGGGAAGCCGGCCTCGAGATGAGATTTCCATCCCTTCGGGGGAGAGGCTCCCAGCCAGACGACTGGGTTGATAGGCCGGATGTGGAAGACAGGACTAACGACTGTCGGAGCTGACCGGTACTAATAAGCCGATAACTTGACAATCACTACACTCACACACGTTTGAAGATCATTCATCGAAAGGCCGTGTGAGTGGCCTCCAAGATTGCTCGCGTCCACTCTGTGGTTCCCAACAGACGGAAACACACATAACACAACACAGATTTCACCCCACCACATGTGGGGTGCCGTAACCACACACCCAACCCACC
>NZ_WJSP02000255.1 GCF_009720255.1 Agromyces humi
GGATCGCGTCGGGCCCGCCCGCTGCCGACCGGGTGCCGCGCATCGTCTGGCCCGAGGGTCTCGCGATGGTGCCTCGGGAGTCGGCCGGCGAGGTGCAGACGCCGGTCACCGGCCCCGCTGCCCGGCGGCTTCGTGCGGGTGACCGCGTGTGGTTCCGGCACACCAAGTCGGGCGAGCTCTCAGAGCACCTCAACGAGTTCGCCGTCGTCGACGGCGACGCGGTGGTCGACACCGTACCCACCTACCGAGGCGAGGGGAAGGCATTCCTGTGACGGCGACCGGAGACCTGTGGCGCAACTGGGGCCGCACCGAGGCGGTGCGCCCGGTGCGCGTGGAGCGGCCGGCCACGGCCGGCGCGGTGCAGCGGGCGGTCACCGCCGCCGCGGCATCCGGCCTGCGCGTGAAGCCCGTCGGCGCCGGCCACAGCTTCACCGGCATCGCCGTCGCCCCCGACGTGCAGCTCGACCTCGGCGACCTCACCGGGGTCATCGACGCGGATGTCACGACCGGCCGGGTCACGCTCGCCGCCGGCACCCGCCTGCACCAGCTGCCCGCCCTGCTGGCCCCCTACGGACTGGCCCTGCCGAACATGGGCGACATCGACCGGCAGACCATCGCCGGAGCCACGTCCACCGGAACGCACGGCACGGGGCTCGGCTTCGGCGGCCTCGCGACGCAGATCGTCGCCGCCAAGCTCGTGACCGCTAGCGGCGAGCTCCTCACCGTCAGCGAGACCGAGCGGCCCGAGCTGCTGCCCGCCGTGCGCGTCGGGCTGGGCGCGCTCGGCGTGCTCGTCGAGGTCACCCTGCAGCTGGTGCCGCGGTTCGTGCTGCAGGCCGTGGAGCGGCCCGAGCCATTCGGGCTCGTGGTCGACGAGTGGCTCGACCGGGTGCGCGCGCACGACCACTTCGAGTTCTACTGGTTCCCCCACACCGACACGGCCCTGACGAAGACGAACACGCGACTGCCCGCCGATGCGCCGCGCAGGCCCCTCGGGCGCGTCTCGCGCTGGATCGACGACGAGCTCGTGGCCAACGGGCTGTTCGGCGTCGCCTGCGGCGCCCTCACGGTCGCGCCGCGGCTGACGCCCCACCTCGCCTGGCTGACCGACAAGCTCAGCGGCAACCGCGACTTCAGCGACTTCTCGCCGTCGGTGTTCACGAGTGCGCGACGGGTCCGGTTCCGCGAGATGGAGTACGCGATCCCGCTCGAGGCGGTGCCCGACGCGGTGGGGGAGGTGCGCGCGCTCATCGAGCGGAAGGGGTGGAACATCACCTTCCCGATCGAGGTGCGCGCCGCGGCATCCGACGACAACTGGCTCTCGACGGCACACGGCCGCGACACCGGCTACGTCGCGGTGCACCGCTACTTCCGCGAGGACCCGCGCGAGTACTTCGCCGCCGTCGAGGAGATCATGCGCGGCTTCGGCGGACGCCCGCACTGGGGCAAGATGCACACGCAGACCGCCGAGACGCTGCGCGACGTCTACCCGCGCTTCGGCGACTTCCTACGGGTGCGCGACGAGCTCGACCCCGAGGGCCGCTTCGCGAACGCCTACCTCGACCGGGTGCTCGGCGGGGTGACGACGGATGCCGCCGCTACGGAGTCCGCCGACGCAGCGTGACCGACCCCAGCACGATCGAGCCGATGATCCACGCGATCACGACGAGGAGCTTCGTGATGATCCACGCGGAGTCCTCGTCGCCCGTGGAGACCGCGTTGAGCGCGTCGATGGCGTAGGTGAGGGGCAGCCAGCCGCTGATCGCCTCGAGCCCCGCGGGCAGCTGGTCGGTGGGCAGGAAGATGCCGCCGAGCAGCACCTGCGGGAAGACGAACACCGGGAGGAACTGCACCACCTGGAACTCGGTGCGGGCGAACGCACTCGCGAGCAGGCCGAGGGCGGTGCCGAGCAGGGCGTCGCAGATGGCCACCGCGAACAGCAGCACCAGCGACCCCTCGATCTCGAGCCCGCACACCCAGACGGCGAACGAGACGGCGATCGCGGTCTGGAAGACGGCGAGGAACCCGAACGCGAGCGCGTAGCCGAGGATGAAGTCGCCCTTGCCGAGCGGCATCGAGAACAGCCGCTCGAGCGTGCCGCTGCGCCGTTCGCGCAGGGTGGCGATGCTCGTCACGAGGAACATCACGATGAACGGGAAGAGCGCCAGCATGGCCGGCCCGATCGAGGCGAACGTGTCGGTGTCGGTGAACATCCAGGCGACGAGGCCGATGAGCAGGCTCGGCACCACGAGGAGCAGGCCGATCGTGCGCGGGTCGTGCCGGATCTGCGAGAGCACGCGGCCGGTGGTCGCGAACGTGCGTGCGAGGTTCATCGTGCCGCCTCCCGTCCGGATTCGGGTCGCAGGTCGGGCTGGCCTCGCTCGATGAGCCGCAGGAATGCGGTCTCGACGTCGTCGGTGCCCGTGGCCTCCAGCACGCCGGGCACGGTGTCGTCGGCGAGCAGTGCGCCGTCGCGCAGGAGCAGCAGGCGGTCGCAGCGCTTGGCCTCGTCCATGACGTGGCTCGACACGAGCAGGGTCGCGCCGTCGGCGGCGAGCCGGTGGAACAGGTCCCAGAGCTCGACCCGCAGCACCGGGTCGAGGCCGACGGTCGGCTCGTCGAGCACGAGCACCTCGGGCGCGCCGAGGAGGGCGGCGGCGAGCGAGACGCGTCCGCGCTGGCCGCCCGAGAGCGCGCCGGCGAGGCGATCGGCCACGGAGCCCAGGTCGGTGCGCTCGATGACGGCGTCGATATCGGATGCCGGTGCGCCGAGGATCCGGCGGAAGTAGGCGAGGTTCTGCCGCACCGTGAGGTCGTCGTACACGCTCGCCTGTTGCGTGACGTAGGCGAGGCGGGTGCGGAGCTCCCGCGAGCCGGCCGGGAGGCCGAGCACCTCGATACGGCCCGAGTCGACGACCTGCACGCCGACGATGGCGCGCATGAGGGTGGTCTTGCCGCTGCCGCTCGGGCCGAGGAGGCCCACGATGCGTCCCTTCGGCACCGTCAGCGAGAGGCCGTGGAGCACCGGGATGCGGGCACGTCGCACGTGCAGGTCGTCGACGACGACGGCCGGCGGCGCTGCGGCATGCGCCTTATTCACCATGTGAGGAATTGTGCGCTCGCACCGATGCGCTGTCAAGCACCGGGCCCGTGCCCGTGAGGTGCCACTGCACCGCCGGAGCGACGCGCGCCACGATCTCGTCGTCGCTCATCGACGCCACCGGATCGAACGCCAGCACGTAGCGCAGCATGATGACGCCCACGAGCTGCGACGCGGCGAGCTGCGCGCGCAGCTCGGCGTCGGCCTGGTCGGCGATCCGGCCGGCGAGCCGGTGCATGATCTCGCGGCGGAGGAACTCGCGGAGCATCCGGGCGACGGGGCCGTGCCCGATCGCCGAGCGCATGGCCGCCGTCGCCGCTGGACGCACCGCGGGGTTGTCCCACGCGGTGAGCACCGTGCGCACGAGCCTGGCCCCGAGCTCCTCGAGCGGGCCGTCGAGCGCGCCCTGCACCAGTCGGTCGGGGCGGAGCGGCACCGCGACGACCTCGACGACGAGCGCCGACTTGTCGTCGAAGTAGTGGTGCACGAGCGACGGGTCCACCCCGGCGCGGCGGGCGATCGAGCGGATGGACGCGCCCTCGTAGCCGCGCTCGCCGAACTCGGCGGCGGCGGCCTCGAGGATCCGGGCCTTCGTGTCGTCACGGTTCGCGCCGCGTGGGCGCCCGCGTCGTCGCGGCTCTGCACGCTGCTCCACACGGCGAGCCTACGCCCGGCGGTGACCGCGGTTCCCTCCGAGTCTCATGGGAAGCCCACTGGTGCCGCCTGACCGCTCGGTAGGATGAAGGCACCCCCGATCGTCGCTGGAGCGCTAGGAGTCCGTGCCATGGAATGGCTGATCCCCGTCATCATCGTCGTCGCGCTCGTGGTGATCATCGGGATCTACCTCTGGGCGACCTACAACTCCCTCGTGACCCTCAACGTGCGCGTCGACGAGGCGTGGAGCGACATCACGGTGCAGCTGAAGCGCCGTGCCGACCTCATCCCCAACCTCATCGACGCCGTGAAGGGGTATGCGGCCCACGAGAAGTCCGTCTTCGAGAACGTGACCCGCGCCCGCGCCGAGACGCTGCAGGCGCAGGGCCCGGCCGAGGCGGGTGCCGCCGAGAACCACATGCAGCAGGCGCTGAAGTCGATCTTCGCGGTCGCCGAGGCGTACCCGCAGCTGCAGGCCAGCCAGAACTTCCTCCAGCTGCAGTCGGAGCTGGTCGACACCGAAGACAAGATCCAGGCATCGCGGCGCTTCTACAACGGCGGCGTGCGCGAGCTCAACACGAAGATCAAGGTGTTCCCCAACACCCTGTTCGTGCGCGGGCTGGGCTTCCACGAGCGGGACTTCTTCGAGGTCACGGAGCCTGCGGCCATCGCAGAGCCGCCGCGCGTGCAGTTCTAAGGGCCGGCGTTGTACCGAGCGATCGCCAAGAACAAACGCAACACCGTCTTCATCATCCTGTTCTTCCTGGCGATCATCGGCGGGCTCGGATGGCTCGCGGCGTGGGTCTACCAGGACCCCACGATCGTCATCGTCACGGTGGTGATCGCCAGTGCCTACGCGCTGTTCCAGTACTTCACGGCCGACCGGCAGGCGCTCGCCATGTCGGGCGCGGTCGAGCTGGGCAGCAAGGCCGATCATCCCAGGCTGTGGCGCACCGTCGAGAACCTGTCGATCGCCACGGGCACGCCGATGCCGCGGGTGTTCGTCATCTCCGACCCCGCGCCGAACGCGTTCGCGACCGGGCGTGACCCCGAGCACGCCGTGGTCGCGGCCACCACCGGCCTGCTCGAGCTCCTCGACGACGCCGAGCTCGAGGGCGTCATGGCCCACGAGCTCGGGCACGTGCGCAACTACGACATCCGGCTCTCGATGATCGTGTTCGGCCTCGTCGTCGCGGTCGGGTTCATTTCCGACATGTTCGTGCGCATGACGTTCTTCGGCCGCAACAACAACAGCAACGGCAACCCGATCCTGCTCGTCGTCGGCCTCGTCGCCATGCTCATCGCCCCGCTCGTCGCGAGCCTGGTGCAGCTGGCGGTGTCACGACAGCGCGAGTACCTGGCGGATGCCACGGGCGCGATGGCCACCCGTCACCCCGACGCGCTGGCGAGCGCCCTCGAGAAGCTCGAGCAGTACGGACGGCCGATGCGACGCCAGAACACGTCGATGGCCCACCTCTGGATCGCCGATCCGCTCAAGCCGGGCGTGGTCGGCCGCCTCTTCGCGACGCACCCGCCGATCGCCGAGCGGGTGAAGCGGCTCGAGGAGATGGGCGGCGCCTTCTAGTCGCCTTCGTCGTCGCGGCGCGGGGTCGCGGCGGCGCTGCCACGCCTCAAGCCGTCGCGCCCTACGCTGCCGCGCCTCACGCC
>NZ_WJSP02000256.1 GCF_009720255.1 Agromyces humi
ACCACGCAGAAGGTGCCGTTCCAGCTCATCGCGGGCGAGAACGACCGCGCGGGCGAGACCGTGAGCTTCCGTTTCCGCGACGGCACGCAGGAGAACGGCGTGCCGATCGCCGACGCCGTCGCACGCGACCCGCACGGACCACGCGACCCGCACGAACCACCTGAACGAACGCGCACGAGCAGAAGGAGCATCCGATGACCGAAGAGATCCTGCCCGCCGGCAACGTGCGGCTCGCCGTCCGCGCCGCGAGCCGTGACGACGCGATCCGCGAGGCGGGGGCCGTGCTCGTCGAGAGCGGTGCCGTCGACCCCGGCTACGTCGACTCGATGCTCGAGCGCGAGGGCTCCGTGTCCACCTACATGGGCAACTTCCTCGCGATCCCGCACGGCACGAACGAGGCCAAGGACCGCATCCGGCGGTCGGCCCTCTCGGTCGTGCGCTACGACGAGCCCGTCGACTGGAACGGGGAGGAGGCCAGGTTCGTGGTCGGCATCGCCGGCATCGAGAACGAGCACCTCGAGATCCTGTCGAAGATCGCGATCATCTTCTCCGACGAGGACGCCGTGCAGGGCCTCATCGCCGCGTCGACGGCGCAGGAGCTGCACGCCCTGCTCTCCGAGGTCAACGACTCGTGAAGGCCGTGCACTTCGGCGCCGGCAACATCGGGCGCGGGTTCGTCGGCCTCCTGCTCCACGACGCCGGCTACGAGGTCGTGTTCGCCGACGTGAACGCCGAGCTCATCGACGCGCTCGCGGCATCCGACCACTACACCGTGCACGAGGTCGGTGCCGGCGCTCGCGACCTCGTCGTCGACGGCTATCGCGCGATCAACAGCCAGACGGATGCCGCAGCCCTCGTCGACGAGCTGGCGTCGGCCGACCTGGCCACCACCGCCGTGGGGCCGAGCATCCTCCGGTTCATCGCACCGCACCTCGTCATGGCACTGCGCGCCCGGCCGGCGGATGCCCCGCCGCTGGCGATCATGGCGTGCGAGAACGCGATCAACGCCACCGATCTCCTCCGCGACGAGATCGCCTCGCTGTCGAGCCCCGAGGAGTGGCCGTCGCTCAGCGCCAAGGCCGTGTTCGCGAACACCGCGGTGGACCGGATCGTGCCGGGTCAGGCGCCCGACGCCGGCCTCGACGTCACCGTCGAGACCTTCTTCGAGTGGGCGATCGAACGACCGCCGTTCGGCGAGCACGCGCCGGCGATCCCCGGGGCGCACTTCGTCGACGACCTCGCGCCCTACATCGAGCGCAAGCTCTTCACCGTGAACACGGGCCACGCCGCGACCGCCTACTTCGGCTTCCTCGCCGGGCACTCCCGGATCAGCGACGCGCTCGCGGATCCGGACGTCGCCTCGGCCGTGGAGCGGGTGCTGGGGGAGACCTCGGCCCTCATCACGGCCAAGCACGACTTCTCGGAGGAGGAGCAGGCCCGCTACCGCGCGACCATCCTCGAGCGCTTCCGCAACCCCGAGCTGCCCGACACCGTGGAGCGCGTCGGCCGGCAGCCGCTGCGCAAGCTCGGCCGCCACGAGCGCTTCGTCGGGCCGGCGGCCGACCTCGTGAGCCTGGGCCGGCCGGTCGACGGGCTGCTGGCCGCAGTGGGGGCGGCGCTCCGCTTCGACGTCCCGGCCGATCCCGAGAGCGTCGAGCTCCGGGAGCTGCTCGATCGCAGCGAGCCGGCCGCGTTCGTGCACGAGGTCACCGGCATCGGCGCGGGGCATCCGCTCGAGGCCGGGCTCGTCGACGTCGTGGCGGCCGCGAAGGGCGTCGGGTAGCGCCTGCCGTCGGGGTGCGCGGCGTCGCGGCACGGCATCCGTGGCCTCGACTGGCGAAACGCCCCGGAATCACCTATAGTTGACCCTTGGTGTTCTGCACGCCTGCTTCGGCATGCCCGACGAGTCATCGTCGGTCGCGAACACATCGCACGACCAGCATCCCAACCTTAAAGCGATAGTGAGGCTATGGCCAAGAAAGACGGCGTCATCGAGATCGAAGGCTCGGTCATCGAGGCACTCCCCAACGCGATGTTCCGGGTGGAACTCACGAACGGGCACAAGGTCCTCGCGCACATCTCCGGAAAGATGCGCCAGCACTACATCCGCATCCTCCCAGAGGACCGCGTGATCGTGGAGCTGAGCCCATACGACCTGACGCGCGGGCGAATCGTCTACCGCTACAAGTAAGGGCAGCTGGAAAGTAACGGCCCGCGGCGTCCCGCGGGTACGAAGACAGCGAACTCCAAGGAACAACAATGAAGGTCAACCCCTCCGTCAAGCGCATCTGCGACAAGTGCAAGGTCATCCGTCGCCACGGCAACGTCATGGTGATCTGCGAGAACCCGCGCCACAAGCAGCGCCAGGGCTAGTCGCGAAGGCTTCGGGGCGCACCTCGTGTGCGCCCCGCTCCCACAACTGAACACCGCAACGGCAGCGCCAGAACCACGGCATCACGGATGTCGCGGGGACACCTCGGGTCGGAGGCCCGGGCACCGGCGTTGCTCCACACCTCCACTTCGAAACAGGAGAAGCCAACATGGCACGTCTGGCAGGAGTCGACATCCCGCGCGAGAAGCGCGTGGAGATCGCACTGACCTACATCTACGGCGTCGGGCGCACCCGTGCGCTGCAGACGCTCGCGGAGACCGGCATCAGCGGAGACATCCGCGTGAAGGACCTCAGCGACGACCAGCTCGTCGCGCTCCGCGACTACATCGAGGGCAACTTCAAGGTCGAGGGTGACCTCCGCCGTGAAGTGGCCGCCGACATCCGCCGCAAGGTCGAGATCGGATCCTACGAGGGCCTGCGCCACCGCCGCGGCCTCCCGGTCCGAGGCCAGCGCACCAAGACCAACGCTCGCACCCGCAAGGGCCCGAAGCGCACCGTTGCCGGCAAGAAGAAGCCCGGCCGCAAGTAACCGCTCGTTCGCCAGATACAGGAGATTTCACACATGGCAGCACCCAAGGCGGCTACTCGCAAGCCGCGCAAGAAGGAAAAGAAGAACGTCGCCGTGGGCCAGGCCCACATCAAGTCGACCTTCAACAACACCATCGTCTCGATCACCGACACCAACGGTGCCGTGATCAGCTGGGCCTCCTCCGGCGGCGTGGGCTTCAAGGGCTCGCGCAAGTCGACCCCGTTCGCCGCGCAGCTGGCCGCCGAGTCGGCCGCCCGCCAGGCGCAGGAGCACGGCATGAAGAAGGTCGACGTCTTCGTCAAGGGCCCCGGCTCGGGCCGTGAGACCGCGATCCGCTCGCTCCAGGCCGCGGGCCTCGAGGTCGGCAGCATCAACGACGTGACGCCCCAGGCGCACAACGGATGCCGCCCGCCCAAGCGCCGCCGCGTCTGACCCTTCCGTCCTGCGGACCGGGGAGCCAGGCCGTCGCGGGATCCGATCGGATTCCGCGACGCGCCCGGTTCACCGGGTGCTCCCCGGCCTGCAGCATCCGTTCTCTCAACAACTCAAGATCCTCGTACTCGCAGGTGTCATATAGCGGACACCCTGCCGAAAGGAATCCACAGTGCTGATCGCACAGCGCCCGACGCTCACCGAAGAGAACATCTCGGAGTTCCGTTCGCGTTTCGTGATCGAGCCCCTCGAGCCGGGCTTCGGTTACACCCTGGGCAACTCGCTCCGTCGCACCCTCCTCTCCTCGATCCCCGGCGCAGCCGTGACGAGCATCCGCATCGACGGCGTGCTCCACGAGTTCTCGACCGTCCCGGGCGTGAAGGAGGATGTCACCGAGATCATCCTCAACATCAAGAACCTCGTCGTCTCGAGCGAGCACGACGAGCCCATCACCGCCTACCTGCGCAAGCAGGGCGCCGGTGAGGTCACGGCCGCTGACATCTCCGCTCCGGCCGGTGTCGAGGTGCACAACCCCGAGCTCGTGATCGCCACGCTCAACGACTCGGCGAAGTTCGAGCTCGAGCTCACGATCGAGCGCGGCCGCGGCTACGTGTCGGCCAGCCAGAACCGCAACGAGTACTCCGAGGCGGGCCAGATCCCGGTCGACTCGATCTACTCGCCGGTGCTCAAGGTCACCTACCGCGTCGAGGCCACCCGTGCCGGCGAGCGCACCGACTTCGACCGCCTCGTGGTCGACGTCGAGTCGAAGCCGGCCATCACCCCGCGCGACGCCATCGCTTCGGCGGGTCGCACGCTGACCGAGCTGTTCGGCCTCGCCCGCGAGCTGAACGTCGCAGCCGAGGGCATCGAGATCGGCCCCGCGCCGGTCGACGCCGTGCTCTCCAGCGAGCTCTCGATCCCCATCGAGGACC
Source organism: Agromyces humi (assembly GCF_009720255.1). Lineage (GTDB taxonomy): Bacteria > Actinomycetota > Actinomycetes > Actinomycetales > Microbacteriaceae > Agromyces > Agromyces humi. The sequence continues at coordinate 4,286 of NZ_WJSP02000256.1, forward strand.
TCGACCTGTCGGTGCGCAGCTACAACTGCCTGAAGCGCGAGGGCATCAACACGGTGTCGGAGCTCGTCGCCCTGTCCGAGTCGCAGCTCATGAACATCCGCAACTTCGGCCAGAAGTCGGTGGATGAGGTCAAGGACAAGCTCACCGAGATGGGTCTTTCCCTGAAGGACTCCGTGCCCGGATTCGACGGCGCCCACTTCTACACGGGCTTCGACGACGAGAACTAGTCGACCGCCCGCCGTACCGACACCCCCACCACTGGAGATAACGAACCATGCCGAAGCCCACCAAGGGCCCCCGCCTCGGAGGCGGACCCGCGCACGAGCGGCTCCTGCTCGCGAACCTCGCTGCAGCGCTCTTCACGCACAAGCGCATCACCACCACCGAGACGAAGGCCAAGCGCCTCCGCCCCCTCGCCGAGCGTCTCGTGACGTTCGCGAAGCGCGGTGACCTGCACGCCCGCCGTCGCGTCCTCGGCGTGATCGGCGACAAGGCCGTCGTGCACGAGCTGTTCGCGATCATCGCGCCGCAGGTCGCCGACCGTCAGGGCGGCTACACCCGCATCACGAAGATCGGCAACCGCAAGGGCGACAACGCGCCCATGGCGGTCATCGAGCTCGTGCTCGAGCCCGTGACCCCGAAGCAGCGCGCCGCCAAGCCGGCCACCGCCCCGGCCGCCGACGAGGCTCCCGCCGCCGAGACCGAGGTCGAGACGACCGACGAGGTCGTGACCGAGGCCGAGGCCGCGGTCGACGAGGCCGCCGGCGCCGAGGCCTCCGAGGAGTCGACCGAGGAGCCCGCCGAGGTCAAGTAGCCTCGCAACGCTCGAGAACGGCCCCGGTGCACGGCACCGGGGCCGTTCGTCGTCTGCGTCGAGCGTCGCCCTAGGCTGGTCGTATGCCCGAGAACGAGACCGTCGTCGTCGAGACGGATGCCCCGGCATCCGTCGTGCGCGTGCGCCTGGGCATCGCCTACGACGGCACCGACTTCAACGGGTGGAGCCGGCAGCCGGGCCTCCGCACCGTGCAGGGGGTGCTCGAGGAGGCGCTCGCGACGCTCTTCCGCCGCACGGGCGCCGTGCCGCGGCTCACCGTGGCCGGCCGCACCGATGCGGG
>NZ_WJSP02000257.1 GCF_009720255.1 Agromyces humi
ACCTCGCCCTCGAGCGCGACCGGCGGTGGCGCTCCCCCGCCGACGGCCCGCAGGTCGGGCGCGGCCGGTGGCGCGAACTCCTCGATCCACACCCCGAGCGCGCGCCGCAGCGGTTCGCCGAGGTAGCCGCCGAGCCGTACGTGCAGGTGCTCGTCGGTGATGCCGGTGCCGAACCCGACGACCAGCGTGCCCCCGGCCTCGGCGAACGCGGCGAGGTTGTCGAGCTGCGCGTCGGTCGCGACGAAGTGGGTGGGGGCGACGATGAGGCGGTAGCCCGACAGGTCGGCGTCAGCCCGCACGAAGTCGACCGTGACGCCGAGCGAGGTGAGCGCGTGATGCCAGGCGAAGAGGGTCTCGAGATAGGAGACCGTCGTCGGCGAGGCCGGCTGCTCGACGGCCCACCAGCTGTCCCAGTCGAGGGCGATCGCGACCTGGGTGGGCACGCGGCTGCCCTCGAGGCCGACCTCGGGCCCCGACAGCCGCTGCAGCTCCCCGCCGAGCTGCTCGATCTCGCGCCAGACCCTGGTGTCGGTGCCGCCGTGCGGCACCATGCCCGAGTGGAACTTCTCCGAGCCCGCGGCCGACTGCCGCCACTGGAAGAAGAGGATGCCGTCGGCGCCACGGCCGACCGACTGGTACGACCAGGCGCGCATCTGCCCGGGCGCCTTCGCCGCGTTCTGGGGTCGCCAGTTCACCGCGCCGGGTGACTGCTCCATGAGCAGCCACGGCGCTCCGTCGCCGAGCGAGCGCATGAGGTCGCGCACCATGGCGGCGTACCGCGGCGAGATCGGGTCGGCCGGGTCGGGGTAGGTGTCGTCCGAGACGACGTCGACCTCGCGCGCCCACTTCCAGTAGTCGACGGGCTTGAAGAAGCCCATGAAGTTCGTGGTGACCGGCACGTCGGACGCCGCGCGGATCACCTCGACCTCCGACCGGTAGCAGGCCAGCAGCTCGTCGCTCGAGAACCGGTCGAAGTCGAGCAGCTGCGTCGGGTTGCGGAACGTCGGGGCGGCGCGCGGCGGCTCCACCTCGTCGAACGCGTCGTAGCGCTGCGACCAGAACGCCGTGCCCCAGGCGCGGTTCAGCTCGTCGATCGATCCGTACTTCGCCTCGAGCCACGTGCGGAACGCCGCGGCCGACACCTCGCAGTAGCAGTGGCTCACGTGGCATCCGTACTCGTTGTTCACGTGCCAGAGCTCGAGGGCCGGATGCTGCGCGTACCGCTCCACCATTCGCGAGACGAGCTGCCGCGCCCGGTCCCGGTACACGGGCGAGCTGGGGCAGTACTGCTGGCGGCTGCCGACCGCGAGCCGCACGCCGTGCTCGGTGACGGGCAGGGTATCGGGATGCCGCTTCGCGAGCCATGGGGGCGGCGACGCGGTGGCGGTGGCCAGGTCGACGCGGATCCCGCCGGCGTGCAGCGTGTCGAGCACGTCGTCGAGCCAACCGAAGTCGTACTCCCCCGGGCGGGGCTCGAGCCGGGCCCAGGAGAACACGCCCACCGTGGCGAGGGTGATCCCGCCGCGCTGCATGAGCGTGACATCCTCGTCCCACACCTCACGTGGCCACTGCTCGGGGTTGTAGTCGCCGCCGTACCAGATCGTCACGTTCGTGCCCTCTCGGTCAGAGTCATCGGTGCCATGGGTCCATCATTCCTTCACGCTCCCGGTTGCGAGCCCGGACTGCCAGTACCGCTGGAGGAACAGGAATGCGAGCACCAGCGGCACGATGGACACGAGCGAGCCGGTGATCACCGTGGAGAACAGCGCCTGTGAGCCGCCGCCCTGGCTCGCCGCCGCCTGGAGTTGCGCGAGGCCGACGGTGATCGGGTACAGGTCCGAGCTGTTCAGCATGATCAGGGGAAGGAAGTAGTTGTTCCAGGTCGCGACGAGCGAGAAGAGGAACACGGTGACGAGGCCCGGCCCGAGCAACCGCAGTCCCACTTGCCAGAAGATGCGGAACTCTCCGGCGCCGTCGACCCGCGCCGCCTCGATGAGGCCGTCGGGGATGGCGTCGGCGGCGTACACCCGCATGAGGTACACCCCGAACGGGCTGACCAGCGACGGGATGATGACCGCCCACGGGGTGTCGGTCAGGCCGGCCGACGAGAACAGCAGGTACGTGGGCAGCGCCAGCGCCGTGAGCGGGATCATGATCGCGCCGAGCGTCGCGCTGAAGAGCGCCTTCTTTCCGGGGAACTCGTACTTCGCGAACGCGTAGCCCGCCATGGTGGAGAGCAGCGTCGCACCCACCGCCGCGCTGATCGAGTAGACGAAGGTGTTGACCAGCCAGCGCGTGAAGATCCCGTCACGGACGCTGAAGAGGGTCTGCAGGTTCTCCCAGAGCGAGAAGTCCCCGCCGAACCACAGGCCGAACGTCGAGAACAGCGCGGCGTTGTCCTTCGTCGAGGAGACGAGCAGCCACCACAGCGGCAGGACGAAGTAGAGCACGCAGAGCCAGAGCAGCACGGTGAGCAGCGTGCTCCTGCGCCGCTCGGGCGCGAAGTGCCGTGCGGCGCGACGCGAGCCCGTGGCGTCGCCGATCGTCACCGCGGCGCGGGTCTCGGTCGAGGTCATGTCAGTCTCCGTTCACGCCGCTCGCGACGTTGCGCGCCGAGCTGGACGAGGTACGACAGCACGGCGATCACGATTCCCAGGAGGAACGCGATGGACGCCGCGTAGTTCAGCTCCTGGTTCACGAACGCGAGGTTGTAGGCGTAGAAGTTCGGCGTGTACGAGTTGATCACCACGTTGGGAGCGATGATCGACAGCAGGCTCGGTTCGGCGAACAGCTGGAACGATCCGATGACCGAGAAGATGATCGTCAGCAGGATCGCCGGGCGGATCGCCGGGATCTTGATGCTCCAGGCGAGCCGGAACTGCCCGGCGCCGTCGATCTCGGCGGCCTCGTAGAGCTCGGCGGGGATCGACCGGAGCGCCGCGTACATGATGATCATGTTGTAGCCGACGAACTCCCACGTGACGATGTTCATCATCGAGCCGAGCATGTTCTCGGCCGAGAGGAACTCGGGCGTTCCGAAGCCGAGCGCGCGCGACATCTGCGCGAGGGGCCCGAAGTCGGGACCGTACAGGTAGCCCCACATGAGCGTCGCGACGACGGCGGGCACGGCGTAGGGCATGTAGATGAGGAGGCGGATGGCCTTCGATCCGCGGGCGCGGAAGCTGTCGAGCGCCAGGGCGAAGAACAACGCCAGGCCGAGCATGATCGGCACCTGGACGATGAAGAACAGCCCCACCCGGCCGAGTCCCTCGAGGAACAGCGGATCCGTGAGCGCACGCACGTAGTTGCCGAGGCCGGTGAACACCTCGCCGCCGATGAGCTTGCTCTCGAAGAGGCTCAGGTATCCCGAGTACACGAGCGGGATGACGAGCATCGTGATGAACACCACGAAGAACGGCAGGAGGAACAGGTAGGCGGCACGGTACTGCTTGCGCTTGGCCGTGCTCGTGCGGCGCTTCGGCGGTGAGGCGGCGACGGTGGCGGGACGCTCGGCGCTGAGCGCCGGGGTGGACGACATGGCGACTCCTTCTCTGGATGGGCGGGAGGGTGCGGGGCGCCCGCCGATGTGGCAGGCGAGCGCCCCGCCGGCACTCACTCGACGGTGAAGCCCTGGTCCTCCGCGTACTTCACGAGCTGGTCCTGCCAGGCGTCGAGCGCCGCGGCGATGTCGCCCTTGTCGGCGATCACGGTGCCCATCGTCTCCTCGTAGGTGGAGTACACGTAGTCCATGAACGGCAGCCACTGGAAGTCCGTGTCGACGGTGGTGGAGATCTCGGCGAAGAGCTTGTTGACCTCCTGGCCGCCGTAGAACTCGGATGCCTGGTCGACGAACGCGGGGTCCTCCAGCACGGAGACCTGCGGCGGGAAGAGGAACTGCTCGGTCGCGAGCCTCATCGCCGACTCCTCGTCGTTGTTGATGAACTTCGCGAGCTCGTAGGCGGCGATGGGGTTCTTGCTCGACGCGAGGACCGCATCCGACGAGCCGCCCCAGTTGCCCGAGACCTCGGTGCCCTCCTCCCACTGCGGCAGCGGGGCCGCGCGCCAGAGTCCCGACGTGTTCTCAGCCGTGCCCTGCAGGAAGATCGGCCCCCACGCCGCGGTCAACCAGCCGGCGTACTTGCCGCTCGCGAGGCCCTGGTACCACGTGTCGTTGAAGTCGACGTCGGTGGAGATGAGGTCCTGCTGGATCAGGTCGGTCCAGTAGCTCGCGACCTGCTTGGCCTCGTCGCTGTTGACGTCGATCGTGACGGTGTCCGTGCCGTTGTAGCCGAACGGCTTGACGCCCGCCTGCCAGAAGAAGCCGATCATCTGGCCGGCCTGGGTGGCGCCGAGGTTCGAGATGTACGAGCCCGTGGCATCCTTCACGGCCTTCGCCGCGGTCGCGTACTCGTCCCACGTGGCGGGCGGCTCGGTGATGCCGGCCTTCGCCAGGATGTCCTCGCGATAGAGGTTGCCCATCGGCCCGACGTCCTGCGGGATCGCCCAGACCTCCTCGTCGGGCGAGACCTGGTTCCACGCCCAGTCGACGTAGTCGCCCGACAGGTCGTCCGCGCCGTACGGCGTGAGGTCGAGCAGCGACTCGGGCAGCACGAACGAGGGGATGTACTGGTACTCGATCTGCGCGACATCCGGTGCGCCCTCGCCGGCCTCGATCGCGCTGCGCAGCTTCTGGTAGTGCGGCAGGCCCTGGCCGACGTTCTCGACCTTGACGTCGATGGCGGGGTACTTCTCCTCGAAGAGCTTCACCTCGTTCTCGATGTCGGGCACCCACGTCCAGAAGGTGAGCTCCGTGGGCGTCTCCATGGCCTTGTCGATGTCCTCCTGGCTGACCGGCCCCTGGTCCGATCCGCCGCCGCCACTGGGGCTGCACCCCGACATGACGAGCGCGATGGAAGCGGCGCCGGTCATCAGCGCCAGTGCTGTTCTGCGTGCCTTCTTCATGATGACTCTTTCTGTGGTTGCGTCGGATCACACGATCCCTTGGTGCTCACTCGCCGACGAAGGTCCGCGTCGACCAGGCCGGCAGTGAGACATCGGTGCCCGTCCGGAGCCGGTCTCCGGTGACGGGGTCGGTGACGGATGCCGCGAGCGTGACGGCCTGCGGCTCCCATCCCCAGTTGAAGACGAACCAGGCCCGGCGCCCGTCGGGGAGGGCGCTGCGCCTCCGAGTCGCGGAACGAGTCCTTGTTCGAGAGCCGCGCCAGCGCCATCTCTCGAGGCGACCCGGACACGCTGATCGGGCCGGTGCGTCACCCACCTCCCCTCCGTCCCCGCCGAGATCAACCTCCCGGCAGCTCCGTGGGCGGGAGAGCTCACCGACAACACCCTCGAGCGGCACATCGCGCTCGCACACCAGCAGCACCGGCAGGCGGTC
>NZ_WJSP02000258.1 GCF_009720255.1 Agromyces humi
TTCCGTGCCGCCTCGAGGAGCGTGTACGTGCCGATGATATTCGTCTCGAGGAACGGGCGAGGATCGTCGAGCGAGTTGTCGTTGTGGCTCTCGGCCGCGTAGTGCACCACCGCATCCAGCTCGCCGACCTCGTTCTCGGAGCGCGGAGCGCCCTGACCGCCAGCGCACACGTGGCGGACGCATCGATGACCAGGGCGGGCGCGACCGGCGCCCGCGACGAGGAGGAGTGAGCGAATGGCAGCTGTGCGCATCGGCCGATCGGTGGTCGGACCCGGAATGCCCGTCTACGTCATCGGCGAGATCGGGCTGAACCACAACGGCGACGTCGACATCGCCAAGCGGCTGATCGATGTCGCCGTCGAGTCCGGCGCGCAGGCGGTGAAGTTCCAGAAGCGCACGCCCGAGATCGCCACGCCCGAGCACATGCGGGAAGTGCCCCGAGAGACGCCGTGGGGCACGATGACCTACCTCGACTATCGCCACCGCGTGGAGTTCGGCGAGGCCGAGTACCTCGAGATCGCCTCGTACGCGCTGCGGGCCGGCATCGACTGGTTCGCCTCGCCCTGGGACGTGCCGTCGGTCGAGTTCCTCGATCGGCTCGACGTCGTGGCGCACAAGATCGCGTCGGCGTCGGTGACCGACCTCGTGCTCCTCGAGGCCGTGGCCGCGACCGGCAAGCCCGTCATCCTGTCGACCGGCATGTCGACCATCGACGAGATCGACCGTGCGGTCGACGTGCTCGGCACCGATCGGCTCGTGCTCATGCACGCCACCTCGAGCTACCCCATGCCGGCCGAGGAGGCGAACCTGCGCATGATCGGCACGCTGGAGCGCCGCTATCCCGGGGTGCCCGTCGGCTACTCCGGCCACGAGCGGGGTCTCCAGATCTCGCTCGCCGCCGTGGCCCTCGGAGCCGTCGCGGTGGAGCGGCACATCACGCTCGACCGTGCCATGTGGGGCAGCGACCAGGCGGCCTCGCTCGAACCGCAGGGCCTCGAGCACCTCGTGCGCGACATCCGCGTCATCGGCGAGGCCATGGGTGACGGCGTGAAGCGGGTCTTCCCGGGCGAGGAGGCGCCGCGCGCCAAACTCCGCCGGGTGCCCGCGTGACCGATGGCACGCTGCTCGTCGTCGCCGACACCGACTCGTACGTGAAGTGGGGCGCCTCGCTCGCGTCGCAGCTGCCAGACGGGTGGCGGGCGCGGCTCGTGTCGTCGCAGCACGCCGATGATCTCGCGAGTCGCGCGGTTGATCGGCACGGCGAGTCCGAGGCCGACCCCGGCGACGGCGGTGTTCACGCCGACCATGCGGCCCTGCCCGTCGGCGAGCACGCCCCCCGAGTTGCCGGGATTCAGCGCGGCGTCCGTCTGGATCACCTCGTCGATGACCCGCCCCGACGCCGTCGGCAGCGACCTGCCGAGGTTCGACACGATGCCCGCGGTGACGCTGCCGGCCAGCCCCATCGGATTCCCGAGGGCGACCACCAGCTGGCCGACCCGCAGGGCCGTGGCATCACCGAGCGGCACGGGCGGCGGCACCGGCCCCCTGGCGCGGAGCACGGCCAGGTCCGACAGCACGTCGCGGCCGACGACGTCGACGGTCACCGACGTGCCATCGCCGAAGGTCGCCTCGGCCGACACGGAACCGGCGACCACGTGGGCGCTCGTCAGCAGCACCCCCGCATCGGAGATCACGCTCGCGCTGCCCGCACCTCCCCCGCGCGGCGAGCGCACCGCCAGGCTCGCGACGCTCGGCAGCACCTCGCGCGCGACGCGGGTGACGACGGCCGAGTAGGCGTCGAGGGGATCTTCGCTGGTCACAGGGAAATCATCGCCCCGCGGCGGCGTGCGGACCCCCGAGTTCGCCCGTGGCGGAACGGTCAGTCCCGGGCGCCGTCGCCGGCGGATCCTGCGCCCGCGGCGGCCCCGGGCTCGGCCGCCTCGGCCGTCGCGTCGAGCCCCGCGGCCCCTTCCGCCTCTGCCGCCTCGTCGCGCTCCCGCTCCACCGCGTCGCGAACCAGCCGGTACCAGAGGAAGATCGCGAATCCGGCGAACACCGCCCATTCGACGGCGTAGAAGATGTTGAGCCAGTTGAGCTCCACCGACTCCTCGGGCGGCGGCGACGAGATGGCCTCGAGCCCGGCGATGGGCTCGGCCGCCGTGACGTAGGCGAAGTACACGGGCCGGTCGTCGTAGTCGGCCCAGACGTTGATGAGCTGCGCCACCGCCACGCTCCGGATCGCCAGCGGGTCCTGGTCGTCGTCGGGTGCGATCGGCGCCTCGCTCGGAAGGAAGCGTCCGACCACCGTCACCTCGCCGCCGGACTCGGCGTCGGCGTCGAACCGCGCGGCCGCCTCGCGGGCGGTGTCGAGGTCGTCGGTCCAGCCGAGGGCCACGGGAAGGCCGCCGGGCGTGGCATCCGTCACCTCGAGGTGCGCCACCGGCCAGTAACCCATGGCGCCGTCGTTCAGCCGGCCCTCGACGACCACGGTGTCGCCGGGCACGAACGTGCCGGACACCTCGACGCGCTGGCCGGTCGAGGCCTGGAGGGTGGGGCCGTCGGGCTCGGCCACGTCGGCGAGCGGCCGCACCTCCTCGGTCGGCCGCTCCACGACCACGGCCTGCTCGACGGCGCGCTCGAGCTGCCACTGGCCGAGCAGCGCGAAGGCCGCGGCGATGCCGAGGGCGAGCAGGAGCGCGAGCACCCAACGCGGGCGCAGCATCATCTGGAGCATCAGGCCTCGGTGTCTCCGCCCGCGCCCTCGCGGATGGCCCGGAATACGACCTCGATGCCGTCGGTCGGCCCGACGGCGACGATCGTGTCGCCGGGCAGCAGCCTGAAGTCGGCCGGGGGCGACGGGTGCGCGTGGTCGTCGCGGACCACGGCCACGAGCACGACTCCCGATGCCACGGGCAGGTCGCCGATGGTGCGGCCGGCGATCGCGTCGTCGGCGTCGACGGTGACCCAGTCGATCGGCACGCCGGGCAGCTCGTCGAGCTCGGCGATGGACTCCACGATGCGCGTGCCACCGAGGAGCTCGGCGACGGTGCGCGCCTCGTCCTCGTCGAGGCGCACGGTGACGCCCTCGCCATCGTCGTCGCGTGCGCCCGCGGGCCTGCTGACGAGGTCGCTGGAGCCGGTGCGGTGCGCCACGACCGCGATCTCCGCCCCGTCGGTCGTGGTGATGGAGTGCAGCACGCCGACACCGGGGAGGGTGACGCGGCGGACATCGACCATGGCGCGGACTCTCCTCGGTGGGGGGTGGTTCAACGCCCCAGTCTAATCTCGCCCGCTCAGTCCACCTTCACGATGTCGGGCGCCTCGAGCCGCACCCGGTCGGCCGACTCGTCGTCGGGCTGCAACTGCGACTCCCGCTCGGCGGCGACGCGCTGCAGGTAGCGTTCGACCTCGAGGGCCTCGCGCGCCTCGTCCCAGCCCAGCACGCCGCCCATGAGCCGCGCGGCGACCGGTGCGGCCGACACCCCGCGGTCCCACGCCTCGATCGAGATGCGGGTGCGGCGCGCGAGCACGTCGTCGAGGTGCAGGGCGCCCTCGTGCGAGGCCGCGTAGACGACCTCGGCGCCGAGGTAGTCGTCGGCTCCGGGCAGCGGCTCGCCCAGCGAGGCATCCGCCCGGATCAGGTCGAGCAGCTCGTCGGTCATCGTGCCGTAGCGGTTCAGCAGGTGCTCGATGCGCACCTTGTGCACCCCGAAGGCGCGGGCGATCTTGCCGCGCTTGTTCCACGCCGCCTGGTAGCCCTCGGCGCCGAGCAGCGGGATCTCCTGCGTGGTGGAGGGCGGCACCCGGCCGTCCATCGCGTCTGCCGCGGCGTCGATGGCGTCCTTCGCCATCACGCGGTAGGTCGTCCACTTGCCGCCGGCCACGACGACGAGCCCCGGCACCGTGTGCGCGACGATGTGCTCGCGCGACAGCTTCGAGGTCTGGTCGCTCTCACCGGCCAGCAGCGGTCGCAGCCCGGCGTAGACGCCCTCGACGTCTTCGCGGGTGAGCGGCACCGCGAGCAGCGCGTTCACGTGCTCGAGCAGGTAGTCGATGTCGGCGGCGGTCGCCGCCGGGTGGGCCTTGTCGAGGTTCCAGTCGGTGTCGGTCGTACCGATGAGCCAGTGTCGGCCCCACGGGATCACGAACAGCACGCTCTTCTCGGTGCGGAAGATCATGCCCATCGCCGACTGGATGCGATCGCGCGGCACCACGAGGTGGATGCCCTTCGACGCGCGCACCTTGAACGTGCCGCGCTCGCCCACCATGCGCTGGGTGTCGTCGGTCCACACGCCCGTGGCGTTGACGACCTGCTTGGCACGGATCTCGAAGTGCTCGTCGGTCTGCAGGTCGTGCGCCTTGACGCCGACGACGCGCTCACCGACCTTGACGAAGCCCTCGACCTTCACCCGGCTCGCGACGTGCGCGCCGTAGAACGAGGCCGTGCGAGCGAGGCTCGCGACGTATCGGGCGTCGTCGACCTGGGCGTCGTAGTACGTGAGGCCGCCGACCAGTGCGTCGTTCGAGAGCGACGGGATGGCGCGCATGACCTGCCGCTTCGACAGGTGACGATGGTGCGGCACGCCCGGCGGGCGGCCACCGGTGTAACTGAAGACGTCGTAGAGGAGCATGCCCGCTCCGACGTAGATGCGCTCGAACACGCGCCGCTTGAGCGGGTAGAGGAAGCGCACCGGCTTCACGAGGTGCGGGGCGATGCGCTGCAGCAGCAGACCGCGCTCGATGAGCGCCTCGCGGACGAGTCGGAAGTCGAGCTGCTCGAGGTAGCGGATGCCGCCGTGCACGAGCTTCGACGATCGGCTCGACGTGCCCGACGCCCAGTCGCGTGCCTCGAGGAGTCCGGTCGAGAGCCCGCGTGTCACCGCGTCGAGTGCGGCACCCGTGCCGACGATGCCACCGCCGACGACGAGGATGTCGAGTTCCTTCTCCTTCAGCCGCCGGATGGCGGCCTCGCGCTCCTCGGGCCCGAGCTTCATCGAACGCGTCACCGACTTCTGCGTCGTCAGCCTCTGTGTCGCCATCGTCGCTCTCCGTCCCCGCGGCCGCACGACGCCGCCGCGTGATCCCGTTCCACGCTACCCGCTGGGTACGACGGATGCCACGGACGCGCAGGGGCTTGCGGCGAGGACTCAGGCGCCCTGGTAGGGCGCGACGACCACCTCGACGCGCTGGAACTCCTTGAGGTCCGAGTAGCCCGTGGTCGCCATGGAGCGACGGAGCGCCCCGACGAGGTTCGCGGTGCCGTCGGCCGCCGGGGCCGGCCCGTAGAGGATCTCCTCGAGCGCGGCGACCTGGCCGACGTGCACGCGCTGCCCGCGCGGGAGCTTCGAGTGGTGCGCCTCGGCGCCCCAGTGGT
>NZ_WJSP02000259.1 GCF_009720255.1 Agromyces humi
GTGCGTGCCGGTGCCCGGCTCCTTCGGTGCGGTCGCCGCCGCGGGCTCCGCGCTCTCGCTCGTAGCGCCGGCCTCACCGCCGGAGGGCTGGCCGTTGCGCGTGCGTCGGCGCGACCGCGAGCGGGGAGCCCGCTCGGCGTCCGCCTCGGCGCGGCCCTCGCTGCGGCCGGCGGTGCTCGACCGCGTCGGCGCGACCGTGGCGGCCGGCTTCAGGCGGCCCTTCGTGCCTGCGGGGATGTCGAGGTCGCTGTAGAGGTGCGGGCTCGACGAGTACGTCTCCGTCGGCTCGGGCTGCCCGAACTCGAGGGCGCGGTTGATGAGCGCCCACTTGTGCAGGTCGTCCCAGTCGACGAACGTGACGGCGATGCCCGTCTTGCCGGCGCGGCCGGTGCGGCCGACGCGGTGCAGGTAGGCCTTGTCGTCATCGGGGATGGTGTGGTTGATGACGTGGGTCACGTCGTCGACGTCGATGCCGCGAGCCGCGACATCCGTGGCGATCAGCACGTCCTTCTTGCCGGCCTTGAAGGCGGCCATGGCGCGCTCGCGCTGGTCCTGGTTGAGGTCGCCGTGCACGGCCGCCGCATTGAAGCCCCGGTCGTTGAGCTCCTCGACGAGCTTCGCCGCGGCACGCTTGGTGCGCGTGAAGATCACCGTCTTGCCGCGGCCGTCGGCCTGGAGGATGCGCGAGATGACCTCGTCCTTGTCGAGCGAGTGCGCGCGGTAGACGAGGTGCTTGATGTTCGCCTGCGTGAGCCCCTCGTCGGGGTCGGTCGCACGGATGTGGATCGGGCGCAGCATGAAGCGGCGGGCGAGCGCCACGATCGGCCCCGGCATGGTTGCCGAGAACAGCATCGTGTGGCGGGTTGCCGGCGTCTGCGCCATGAGCTTCTCGATGTCGGCGAGGAAGCCGAGGTCGAGCATCTTGTCGGCCTCGTCGAGCACCATCTCCTGCACGTTCTTCAACGAGAGGAGTCGCTGCGAGGCGAGGTCGAGGAGGCGACCGGGAGTGCCGACGACGATCTGCGCGCCGGCCTTGAGCTGCTCGATCTGGCCCTCGTACGCCTTGCCGCCGTAGATCGAGACGATCTTGGTCGGCCGGTTGGAGGTCGCGAGCTCGAGGTCCTCGGTCACCTGCACGCACAGCTCGCGCGTGGGCACGACGACGAGCGCCTTCACGCCGCCCTCGGGGTCCTCGCCGAGCCGCTGGATGATCGGCAGGCCGAACCCGAAGGTCTTGCCGGTGCCGGTCTTCGCCTGGCCGATGATGTCCTGGCCCGCGAGGGCGAGGGGGATGGTCTGTTCCTGGATGGGGAAGGCATCGATGATGCCCTTCCCGGCGAGGGCGTCGACGATGTCGGACGCGACGCCGAGGTCACTGAAAGTGGTCAATATTCTGCCTGTCGGTCTTGCGGGAAACGAGGTGCGCCCTGCTTCGACCTGAGGCGCACGGCCACGGGTCCATCGCCCGTGTGCACCCCCAGCCTATCCGAGAGTGCCTGAGAGCCTCGGATAGGCTGTGTCGCGTGGTGTTCAGGACGAATCGGCGGGGCCTCCGCCCAGAGGCGCCGCGCCTGCGTCCGCGCGTCACGCCGACCGAGCTCGCGAAGGTCGACTTCACCGAGCTGGTGCCCGAACCGGTGCCGTTCCTCGGCCAGGCCGCCTACATCCAGCTCGAGTTCTTCGAGAACCTCGCCCGAGCCGTCGCGACCGCGCCCACGCTGCCCGCGAAGGAGGGGCTGAGCGCCGCAGCCGGCGTCGCGCTGCGCAAGCACCACGCGCTCATCGCCGAGATCCGGCGCCTCGGGGTCGAACCCGACGACGTGATGGCGCCCTTCGCGCCGGCGACCGATCGCTTCCAGCAGATCAGCTCCGGTGCCGACTGGTACGAGCTCCTCCTCGGCATCCACGTGACCGCCGGCATGCTCGACGGCTACTTCTCGCGGCTCGCCGCGGGGCTGCCGGGCACCAACGACGAGCACGCACTCGAGGTGGCGCTCAGCCGCCTCCGCCAGACGATCGGGGTGCCGGGGCTGATCGCCACCGTGGTCAAGCGCGGCTACCGGATCGACGTGTGACCTCGACCTCACACGACGATGCGGCCCGGGTGAGCAGGTGGAGACGCAGGGTTTACCACCCGACCGATCCGCGGAAACACCCCGCCCATAGCGTCGGCAGCACGAGTTCGACCCCGTGACCGACACCCCCGGAGGCACCGATGACGCAGACCGTGAGCAGCGCTCCCCCGCAGGCCGCTGCACCCCTCGCCGCTGACCCGACCACGACCACGACGGCCGCGCCGCCGCTGGCGACGAGGCCGGGTCGCTGGATCGACCACTGGAACCCCGAGGACCATGCGCAGTGGGAGTCGGTCGGCCGCGGCATCGCCCGCCGGAACCTGCGCTGGTCGATCTTCGCCGAGTTCCTCGGGTTCGTGGTCTGGCAGCTGTGGAGCATCGTCGCCGTGACGCTGCCGAAGGCGGGCTTCGACCTCGACACCGGCCAGGTGTTCTGGCTCATCTCGATCCCGAGCCTCGTGGGCGCGACCCTCCGCATCCCGTACTCGTTCCTGGTGCCCCGGTTCGGCGGCCGCAACTGGACCATCGTGTCGGCGGGCCTGCTGCTCCTGCCGACGATCGCCCTCGCCGTGTGCGTCTCGAACCCCGAGACCCCGTTCGGCGTCCTGCTCCTGGTCGCGGCGCTGGCCGGCTTCGGCGGCGGCAACTTCGCGAGCTCCATGTCGAACATCACGTTCTTCTACCCGCAGCGGGAGAAGGGCTGGGCGCTCGGCCTCAACGCCGCAGGCGGCAACCTCGGGGCATCCGTGGCCCAGTTCGTCGTGCCGATCGTCATCACGATCGGCGCGGGCGCGACCCTCAACGTGCCTCTCGCCGGCATCATCTGGGTGCCGCTGATCCTCGTGGCCATGTTCGGCGCGTACCGGTACATGGACAACCTCTCGAGCGCGAAGGCGGACTTCGCCGGCTCCGCCGCGGCCCTCCGCGAGCCGCACCTCTGGATGCTGTCGCTCCTCTACATCGGCACGTTCGGGTCGTTCATCGGCTTCGCGAGCGTCTTCCCGAAGCTCATCGCCGACCAGTTCCCCGAGTTCTCCGCGATCAGCGTGGGCGGCGCGTCGGTCTCCCTCGCCTTCCTCGGCGCCCTCGTCGGGTCGCTCGCCCGCCCCTACGGCGGCCGCCTCTCCGACCGGTTCGGCGGTGCGCGCATCACGATGGCCGCGTTCGCGGTGATGGGCACGGTGACCCTCGCCGTGCTGCTGACCCTCCCGGTCGCGAGCTTCTGGCTGTTCCTCGGCCTGTTCCTGCTGCTGTTCGCCGCGGCAGGCATCGGCAACGGCTCGACGTACCGCATGGTCCCCGTGGTCTTCGCGGTGCGCGGCGGCGGGGCAGGCGACGTGTCAACCCAGCGCAAGGCGGCGGCGGCCCTCGGCCTGATCTCCGCGATCGGCGCGTACGGCGGCTTCCTCATCCCGCAGGCGCTGAACCTCTCGTTCCAGTCCACCGGCGGGTACGCGGCCGCCTTCCTCGGCTTCGTCGGCGCGTACGTCGTGCTCCTCGTGCTCACCTACGTCGTCTACGTGCGGTCGAGCCGCCTCCGCGAACACAAGATCTGAAACGAGTCCGGATGCCCCGTCCCGCCGCCCCCTCGCACTGCCCGTACTGCGCGCTGCAGTGCGCGATGACCCTCACGCCGACGGATGCCGCGGATGCCGCGGATGCCGCGGACGCTGCGACGCCCGTGACCGTCACCGGCCGCGACTTCCCCACGAACCGCGGCGGCCTGTGCAAGAAGGGGTGGACGTCGGCGGAGCTGCTCCGGGCGCCCTCCCGCCTCGGCGTCCCGCTCCTGCGGGGCGCCGACGGCGCGCTCCACGAGGCGACCTGGGACGAGGCGCTCGACCTCGTCGCGGCGCGACTGCGGGGCATCCGCTCGGCGCACGGCGCTGACGCCGTCGGCGTCTTCGGCGGCGGCGGGCTCACGAACGAGAAGGCGTACCTGCTCGGCAAGTTCGCACGGCTCGCGCTGGGCACGAGCCGCATCGACTACAACGGTCGGTACTGCATGTCGTCGGCGGCCGCGGCGGGGAACCGCGCGTTCGGCGTCGACCGGGGCCTGCCGTTCCCCCTCGAGGACCTCGACGGGGCGCGCACCGTGCTCCTGCTCGGCACGAACGTGGCCGAGACGATGCCGCCGTTCATCGGGCACCTCGCGGGCGCGCAGGCCGCAGGCGGGCTCGTCGTCGTCGATCCCCGGCGCACCGCGACCGCGCGCCTCACCGACGACGGGAAGGGCCTGCACGTGCAGCCGGCGCCGGGCACCGACCTCGCGCTGCTGCTGGGCCTCATCCACATCGTCATCGCCGAGCGCCTCGTCGACGCCGAGTACATCACGGCCCGCACGACCGGGTTCGAGTCGCTGCGCCGCAGCGTCGCGTCGTGGTGGCCGGAACGCGTGCAGTCGGTGACCGGCGTCGCGGCACTCACGCTGAAGCGGCTCGCGCGGCGCCTCGCGTCGGGCGACGGCACGTACATCCTCACCGGCCGCGGGGTGGAGCAGCACGTCGACGGCACCGACACCGCGACGGCCGCGATCAACCTCGCACTCCTCCTCGGGCTCCCGGGCCGACCGGGCAGCGGCTACGGCACCCTCACCGGCCAGGGCAACGGGCAGGGCGGCCGCGAGCACGGGCAGAAGTGCGACCAGCTCCCGGGGTACCGGAAGATCACCGATCCCGACGCGCGTGCCCACGTGGCGCGCGTGTGGGGCGTCGCGCCCGAGGACATCCCCGGACCCGGGCTGCCGGCGGTGGAGCTGCTGCAGTCGCTCGGGCGTCCGGGCGGCGTGCGCGCGCTGCTCGTGCACGGCTCCAACCTCGTCGTCTCGTCGCCGAACGTGGAACGCGTGCGCCAGGGCATCGCGCGGCTCGACCTCCTCGTGGTGTGCGACTTCTTCCTCTCGGAGACGGCGGCCCTCGCCGATGTCGTGCTCCCCGTCACCCAGTGGGCCGAGGAGGAGGGCACCATGACGAACCTCGAGGGCCGCGTCATCCGTCGCCGCCGCGCGATCGCGCCGCCCGTGGGGGTGCGCGACGAGCTGTGGATCCTGTCGGAGCTCGCCCGTCGGCTCGAGTGCGACGCCGCGTTCGACACCGACCCCGAGGTGGTGTTCGACGAGCTCCGCGCCGCGTCGGAGGGCGGCATCGCCGACTACTCCGGCATCGACTACGCGATGCTCGACCGGGGCGAGGCGGCGTACTGGCCGATGCCTCGGGGCACCGCGGGCACGCCGCGCCTCTTCGCCGACCGATTCGCGCACCCCGACGGCCTGGCCCGTCTCGTGGCCGTGTCGGTGCG
>NZ_WJSP02000026.1 GCF_009720255.1 Agromyces humi
GGTTCGGCTGGCGTGGGCGGCCATGTCGCGGCGCCTGGGAGTGAGGGCCATGGGGCGACGGCCGGCGCGGCTGCAGGAGCCGGGGCCGCGGGGGTAGGCGGCGTGAAGTCCAGCGCTGACCCGCCGATGGTCCCGTCGATGTTCACGATGAGCTCGGCGCGGGGGTCATGCGGGACGGGGAAGCCGATCGCCTCGAGGACGTGCCCGACGGTGGTGGGCAACTGCAGGTAGCGGGCTTCCTGCGCGTCGATGTACGACGGCGATGCCGGGTCTTCGGCGCGGAGCACCAGCACGGGGCTGATCGGTGCGTTCCGCTGGACCCACGCCTTCAGACCGACGACCCGGTCCTTCGGGTCAAGCGACCGGAAGGACGAGACGACGATCGGGATGCGGGTGCCGTTGAGGTCGCCGGAGTCGCGGGCGCGGACGATCTCGCCGTGGATCGCGGCTGCGGCGGAGGCGAAGTCCGCGTCGGTGATGACGCGGAAGCCCAGCTGCCGAAGCGTGTCGCTGAGCGCGGGGAGCTCGACGAGCCCGAGTGTCGGGGCGTGGAATGGGTCCATACCCGTTCCTGTGCGAGGTCGCGAAAATCGGCTGGGATCCCAGCGATGGCGCGGATCTCGGATGTCGCCGACTCACCAGGCGAAGGCTCGCTGGGGGTCGAATTGGAGCCAGGAACGGCCTCGAACGGGAAGTTCTGGGGCCGCTGGCGGCGCGGAGAGGCTTCAACGGTCGTGCGAGCTGCAGCGAGACTGCTGCGCTTCAAGCACCCCGAAGCTGGCGGTTACCGAAGTTACCGCCGGTTACCAGCTCTCGGTAACCGAGCCGATCCCAGACGGCAGTAGGGCGAGAGGCCCCTTTCTTTCTTCTAGTTACCGAGTTACCAAACAAACAACATCTCTATACGCGAGGGCTGCTATATCTCCGGTGGCTTCTATTCACCTTTGGCTTCCTAATCCCCTATAGGCATAGATGTAGATCCGGTAACTCGGTAACCGACCCTGATTTGTGCCCTCTCATCAGGGAAAAGACGGTTACCGAAAGGTGGTAACCGGGTGGACACTTCGGTAACCGTGCCTGCCGTTCCAGCCGATTTTCTGTGGTTCG
Source organism: Agromyces humi (assembly GCF_009720255.1). Taxonomy (GTDB): domain Bacteria; phylum Actinomycetota; class Actinomycetes; order Actinomycetales; family Microbacteriaceae; genus Agromyces; species Agromyces humi. The sequence continues at coordinate 1,108 of NZ_WJSP02000026.1, forward strand.
CACAGGAACGGGTATGAGCACAACCACCTCTTCCAGCCGTACCCCATGGGTCGCCGCTGACTACGCTCCTCAGGTCACGTTCAGCGGCGCGAACAAGCTCGCCGACTCCGGCGTCGCCCCGCTCGTCGCGGCCGCCCGCGGATACGAGACCATCGACAGCCTCAATTCGAAGGACTTCGGCAAGGCGCACGCCATGGCCGCGAACTCCAAGCAGTTCCGCCAGGTGCAGCAGATCACCCAGCAGGTCGACGCGATGGTCATCCTCTGGTATCAGGCGGACCTCGTCGCGAACGCACACAAGGCCGGCGTGGACCCGATCTTCACCACCATGCAGCTGCGCCCCGCGGTTCCTCGCGTGAACCCGACCACCGGGAAGGCGCTGAAGTACGAGAACCTGACCGGGTCGCAGTCGGTCATCGACACGCACCCGGCCACGCCGCTCGAATGGTTCACCGCCGCCCCGAAGGTGCTCATCACCGAGGGTGTCCTGAAGGGCGACTCCGCGCTGACCGCACAGCTGCGGGCCGCCGGAGTCACCGACGAGGAGCTGAAGGGCAAGGGCTACACCAGCACCCGCGTCGGCGCCATCCACCGCCTCAGCGAACTCATGGAACGCGTCCCGCAGAAGGACCGCGTGCTCATCGTGTCCTTCGTCGGTGTCGCCAACTGGAAGGCGAACGAGGTCTGGATCTCGCTCAGCCTCCGCGACCGCCAGATGCTCCTCGCCTTCGACGGCGACATCTCCACCAACTGGAACGTCTGGTCGCAGGCGAACAACCTGTGGGAGTTCGCGAAGGGCCGCGGCGCCGTCGTGAAGCTCGTCGACTTGCACATCGAACCGGACTGGGACGCCGAAGCCGCAGAGCTCATCGCCGCGAACCGTTCCGGCGCGAAGCCGAAGCTCGGCGAGAAGGTCGGCCTCGACGACTTCCTCACCAAGCACGGCGACTGGAAGGACATCCTTCGCCGACTCCAGGACCGCCTCCCGGAGATCCCAGACCGCGCCCGCGACGACGTCCCCGTCGGAACCTGGAAGGTGTCCGAGGACGGCACCTCGGTGCAGGAGTACACCGGGCAGAAGGACGACATGGGCAACGCCCTGCCGGCCAAGTGGGAGGTCCGCTGCCACATCGGCGGCCGCATCGTCGCCGTGGAAACGCATCGCGCACCCACCCAGCGGGAGATCGAAACCGCCATCTTCGGCGAGGGCGTCGCCGACGAGGACGTCCCGATGCGATCCACCTGCCGTATCGAGCTGAAGTGGCTGAAGGAGGACGGCGCGGAGGACACCGCGGTCGTCACCGGCCCGTCGACGCTGCTGATGTACCCGCCGAGCGAGTGGGACAAGAAGAAGGCGGAGATCCCGAACAACTTGCTCCTCCACCCGGAGTGGCCGCCGGAGAAGGGCCAGAAGTGGCTCTCGGCGATCAAGGACAACAACGAGACCCCGGTCAAGCAGAACGTGTCGTGGACCACCATGGGCTACGTCCCGGTCGAGAACTCCACCGTCTGCGCGTACATCTCCGGGAAGACCGTGATCGCAGTGTCGAAGGAGGACCAGGACAAGACCGTCGCCGGTGTCAGCGAGATCGTCCTCCCTGGCTCGTCGAAGTTCAGCCTGCCCACCCTTCCCGGCGAACCCGGCGACGACCAGTGGCTCGCGCAGGTCCGATCCGACCTCGCCGACGTCCGCGGAATGTACATCGACCGTGGCGTCTGGACCGACCCCTGCGTCGCCGCGGTCGTCCTCGCAGCCGGTCTCCGCCCCACCGTGCCGGTCCGCACCACCACCGTGCTCTACGTCCAGGGCCCTCCCGGGCAGGGAAAGTCCTGGACGGTCGCGAAGATCCTCGCGTTCCACCAGGCGCGGAAGACGTGGACGAACAAGCACCTGCCCGGCTCCATGAAGGACACCGGCACGTCCGTCGAGCAGGCTCTCGCCCAGACGAACATCTGGGTGATGGACGACCTCGCCCCGTCCGCGGACCGCCGCCAGTCGGACATGGAGCAGTCCAAGGTCGGCGACATCATCCGCTCGGTGCACAACAGCTCGTCGAAGCGTCGTTCCGGCACGGAACTGAAGGCACGTGAGGTGTTCGACCCGAAGGCGCTGCTGATCGCGACCGCGGAGAACGAGCACACCATTAACTCGGTCCGTGACCGCACCGTCATCCTGAACCTCGACAAGAACTCGCTGACCGACGCTGCGGACGAGATGACCCGGTTCCGGGACACGAACTTCGCCCCTGCACGCCTGACCGTCGCCGCGGTCCAGGCGTACCTGTCGCTCGCGCAGAACCAGTCTTGGGCTGCCGTGGTCGCGGAGAACGAGAAGCTGGCTGAGTCGTACCGGAAGGTCGCCGAGAAGGTCATCGGCCAGAAGGTCGTCTCGGGCAAGTCGATCGCCCGTCACGTCGGCATGGCCGTGGACCTGATGATGGGCCTCGCACCGGTGCACATCCTCGCCAAGCTCGTCAATGACCGTGAGACCCTGGAACTCCTCGACACCCGCCGCCGGGACAACCTCCCGAAGCGGATCGCGGAGATCGTCTCCCGCGCGTTCTCCACGCAGGCTGAGGCGACCCCCGGCCGTTCGCTGCTCGAGGCGATCCGGAACCTCATCCAGTCCGGCGGGGCGCACGTCCTGAACGCCTCGGACCCCGGCATCCCTCCGATGGTGAACGGCACCCGCTCCGAGAACCGCATGCTCGGATGGCAGTACGACGCGCAGGACAAGCCTCGCCCGCTCGGTGAGTGCATCGGCTACTTCGTCGGCGAGAACGCGATCTTCTTCCAGCCGACGAACGCGTTCCAGACCGCGCAGCGGAAGTACCCGAACCTCCTTCCTCCGGGCACGGCAGCGTCGGTGTCGTTCGGCAGCCTCTGGAACGAGCAGCTCGCCCACGCGGACTACCTCAACAAGGGTGGCAAGGACAACCGCACCGACCGGGTGTTCAAGCTGAACGGCCGGTCAACCCGCGGCGTCCCGGTGCACGTCGACATCCTCCTCGGTGAGTCGCTGCCCGACGCACCCGAGACCGAGGTCGACGAGCTCGACGAGGACGACTGGTTCGATGCCGAATAGGCGCAAGGAGAAGGGCGACAAGGGGGAGCGCGACGCCGTCGAGTACCTTGTCGCCCTCTGCCCCGACCTGTGCCGTCCCGGATCGATGCGGATGCTCGGCGCCGGGCGCGCGCAGGATGTCGGCGACCTGTGGGTGTTCACTGACGCAGCCGTCCAGGTGAAGGCGTACGGCAAGGAGAGCCTGTCGTCGGCGATGTACACCTCCGCCACCTCGAGCGTGGTGCAAGCCGCGAACGGCCGCGTCCCGTACGGCGTCGGCATGGTGAAGATGCACAACGCCCGACCGGGGACGAACCGGTGGGTCGCCGCGGCGGTCAACTGGCCGGCACCCCTGGATCACCAGCCGGTCGAGTTCAAGGCGGCGACGGTCGCCGCCGAGTGGGCGAAACGGCTGCCGGCAGATGACCGGTCGGTCGGGATCATCACCCGGGCTGGAGCACAGACGATCTACGTGGCGCCGTTCCACACCTGGGTGGACGCGCTCCGGGTCGCGCTGTCGTCACCGTGACTCGCATTTCCCGCGTTCCGGTCAGCGACCGCCCAGCCCGCACATGTGGACTGGGCGGTCGGGCTGACCGCGCATGACGGTGGTGTCGAAACACACCTGCCCCGAGAATTCAGGAGATCCCATGTCCGCAGTCACCGCCACCAACGTTGAGCCCGCAACCTCCGAGCAAGACGTACCCACGGTCGCCGGCATCGTCAACGCCAGCGCATCCGCGACCGCGGCACCGACGGAGGACTCCTGGTACGACCCCGACTTCGACCGCGGCGACGCCATGCTCGCCGCCCGCGGCATCCGCAACGCCGTCGTCCTCGCTCTCGGCATGTGGGCGGCCATCATCGCCGCCGCCGCGCTCGTGCTCGTCGCCGTCAACCACCCCTGGCTGAGCTGAACCCAGCCCCGCACCAACCTGCAGCCCTCGCCCACGGCGGGGGCTGTCGTGTTTCCCCGCGCATGGAGGCGCTGTGAAGAACACCACCGCCCGAGCGCGACCATGCACGCCGCTCCGACGTTTCGTGCACGAGCAGGCACCGCTGATCGTCGGAGCCCCTCTCGCCGTCGCGATCTTCGCCGTGGCCGGCGCGATCATCCCTGGCGACGCGTCCATGACGGTGTCCGCCGGGACCATGTTCGTTCTGGTCGCCGTCGCGGTGCCCGTCGCGCTCGGCGCCATCCGCTTCCTGCGGAAGCTCTAGCGGCCTCAGCGGCCCCAGCCGATTTCCGCGCCCTCGCACAGGAACGGGTAGGGGCAGATTCCCCCGAACGCCTCACCACAGACCACGGAGACCAGATGAGTGACACGACCCGCACCGGCGGCTTCGTCCACCTGCACGTGCACACCGAGTACTCCGGCCTGGACGGGATGACCCGAGTCGGCGACGCCGCCGACAAGGTAGCAGCCGACGGACAGCCGGCGATCGCGATCACCGACCACGGCACCCTCGGAGGTGCGTGGGCGATGAAGGCAGCCGCGCAGAAGGCCGGCGTCAAGCCGCTCATCGGTGTCGAGGCGTACCTCGCGGTGATGACCGACTGGCGTGACGAGCCGGACCGCACGCAGAAGCAGAACGTCGAGGTTGACCGCGACGACGAATCCGCAGTCGACGACGACGTCGACGAGCGCGGCGGGTCGCAGAAGTCAGCGAAGAAGCTGAAGAAGTACGAGCACCTCACCCTGTTCGCGTACACCGAGCAGGGCTGGACGAACCTCGCGACCATCATGGACATCGCCGAGGAGTCCGGCTTCCACGCGAAGCCCCGCATCGACTACCAGCTGCTGAAGGAGTACCACGAGGGCATCCTCGTCCTCACCGGCTGCCTCGGCGGTCCGATCCTCGGCCCGATCAGCCGGGGCGCTGTCGACCAGGCTGACCGGAACATGGAACGGATCATCGACGCGGTCGGCAAGGACAACGTCTATGTCGAGATCATGGAGCACGGCATCGCCGTCGAATCCAACGCCCTCCCGGCGATGGTGGAATTCGCCCGCAAATGGGATCTGCCACTGGTCGCGACGAACGACTCCCACTACACGAACGCTGAAGACCACGAGACCCACGAAGCGTGGCTGGCAGTGCAGTCCGGTCGCGCCCTCACCGACCCGAAGCGGTTCCAGTTCCACGGCCGCGGGTACCACATCCGCACCGAGCAGGAGATGCGCGCGCTGCGCTCCGAGGACTGGTGGCAGGAGGCGTGCGACAACACAGTCAAGGTCGCCGAACGCTTCGCCGACAACGTCCTGCCCACTCCCAGCCTGCACCTGCCGCAGTTCCCGGTGCCGGCAGAGTTCAAGGACTCCGAGGAGTTCCTGTGGAGCCTCGCACTGGAGGGCGCGAAGAACCGCTACGGCGACCCGGTCCCCGACGAGGTGATCGACCGACTCAAGATCGAGATCGGCATCATCTCCGACGCCGGGTTCTGCGACTACTTCCTCATCATGCGTGACCTCGTCGACTGGGCCCGAAACGACGGGAACCTGCCCGACTGGGAGCACATCGACGGCGGCATCCTCGTCGGCCCCGGCCGCGGCTCCGCCGCAGGATCGGTGCTCTCGTACGTGCTGGAGATCGTCGACATCGACCCGCTCGAGCACAACCTTCTCTTCGAGCGGTTCATGGAGCCCGGACGACCCGACTACCCGGACATCGACTCGGACTTCGAGCAGCGCTACGTCAACCGAGTCCGCGCGTACCTCGCGCACCGGTGGGGCCACGACAAGGTCGCCCGGATCGGCACCCACAACGTCGCGCAGACGAAGGCCGCGATCAAGGACGCCGCACGCGTCCTCGACCTTCCTGCGGTCGGCAACCGCCTGTCCAAGGCGGTCCCGGACTTCAACACCTTCAAGGACCTTGACGACCCCACCAACCAGGGCACCGAGAAGTTCCGCTCGGAGCTCGAGGCGATCGGCCCGGACGGCGACCGCGTCGTCGACCTCGCCCGCCGTATCGAAGGCACGCTGAAGGGTGAGGGCATCCACGCGTGCGGGATCATCGTCTCCGATGTACCGCTCCGTGGACTCATCCCGCTCCGGCGCGACCGATCCAAGTCGACCTCGGGCGGCCTGAAGACCATCACCGCGTGGGACGCCCCTGACATCGGCGACATCTCCGGCGGCGGCGTCGGCCTCCTCAAGCTCGACATCCTCTCCATCCGAAACCTGGACATCGTCTCCCAGGCCATCGACTTCATCGAACAGACCACCGGGGAGAGGCTTGACGCGAGAAAGCTGCCTCACCCGGACACGAAGGGCGACCCAAAGGTCAACAACACCTGGTCCCTCCTCAAGGCCGGTCGTTCGTCCGGCCTGTTCCAGATGGACTCCAGCGGCATGCAGAACATGGCCCGATCCATCGCCCCTGACTCCTGGGCCGACCTCTCGGCGATTCTCGCGTTGTTCCGGCCGGGACCACTCGGCGCCGGCATGGATCAGCAGTTCGCAGACCGCAAGGCTGGAATCGCGAAGATCGACTACGACCAGTTCACTCTCGACCCCGGCGAGCAGGAAGTCATCGCTTCGGTCCTCGGCGAAACCTACGGCGTGTGGTGCATCGCCGAAGGGCAGCGCGTCTGGTCAGTGACCCAGTCGGCCTATGTTCCCATCGAAGACATCGCCGTCGGCGAGCTGGTGCAGGGCGTCACCCCTGAGGGCAACTACGTCGCCGCGCCCGTGACTGCAGCGAAGATGACAGGCATCCGCCCCACCGTCAAGCTCGCCTTCGCGAACGGACGCACCCTCCAGCTGACCACCGACCACCAAGTGCTCACAGTCCGCGGATGGATCCAGGCCGGCGACCTCACCACCGACGACGTCATCGCATCGCCGTGGTCTCTCCTCGAAGGCGAGCAGACGGCATCAACTGCGGCCGAGGAGGACCTCGCCGCCCTCACCGGATACCTGATCGGCGACGGCGGGTTCACCACTGGGACCGTGAGCTTCTTCAACCAGGAGCACTCGCTTCACGAAGAAGTGGTTCGAATCGCGAAGGCGAACTTCTCGGATCTCACCGTGCAGACGAGCGAGCAGGTCAGAGGAGTGCGCCGGACGAAGCTGAGCGGCCCGCGCACCCACGGCGGAAAGCCTGGCTCGAATCCCAGCCAGATCGTCGAATACTTCCGTTCCGTCGGCCTTCTCGCCGGTCGTGGCGGCTGCCACTCTCGTGACAAGTTCATCCCCGAGTGGATCATGAAGTCCTCTCCTTCGGTCCACGCTCGAGTACTCGCTGCACTCTGGGACACCGACGGCACCGTGTCCCAGCGAGGACACCGCCGACCGGCGGTTGCCTTCAAGACGATTTCGAAGCGCCTCGCCGACGACGTCATGACCCTGTTGCACCGCCGCGGGATCACCACGACCGTGACCAGGTCCGCGTACGTGAACCCGACGGGCGCCCGCGAGGTCGCGTTCCAAGTGGGCGTCCTCGACATCGTGGAGTTCCGCAATTTCGTCGCCCGCCACCTTCGGCACGAGGGGAAGTCGGAAAGGCTTCGCTCGGTGCCGGACGTGCTTCCCAGCCGATCCGGTGGATCGCGGGTTTCGAAGTCTGAGGTTGTCGCTTTCCAGGCGCGGCTCGAGGCGTCGTGGCGTGCAGCCGGGGTCAAGAAGTCGTGGAAGGGGTGGCTCAAGGAGAACGGCTACACCTACAACCCAGCGGGGAACCGTAGAGCCCAGCCGAATGTCGGGGCGCAGGTCATCTCCCACCTCGCAGCTGCATCCGGCGACGACCGACTGAGCGAACTGGCCGGTTCACGCTGGCTGAAGGTCAACAGCATCACCGAAGCCCCGGTCACACCGGTGTACGACATCAGCGTCGACGAGGTCCACAACTTCGTCGCCGAGGGCGTCGTCGTTCACAACTGCTTCCAGGAACAGTTGATGCGACTCGGCGCCTCAATGTCCGGGTTCGACGCGAAGAAGCGCTCCAAGCTCCGCAAGGCGGTCGGCAAGAAGGACATCAAGGTGTTCGAGGAGGTCGCCACGATGTTCATCGACGGCGCCGTCCAGGAGCTCCGCGATGAAGACGGGAACGTGACGAAGATCGCGTTCCAGCGTGAGACGGCGCAGCGAGTGATTGACGCGATGCGCGCATCCGCGTCGTACCTGTTCAACGCATCCCACTCGGCCGCGTACGCGCAGTTGGCGTTCGTCACTGCGTACCTGAAGGCGAACTGGCCGGCTGAGTACGGCGCGGCAGTGCTCTCAACCACCAGCGCCGACGACAAGCGCCTCGCAGCGATGGCGGCCCTGGAGTCCGAAGGCATCACCATCCTGCCGCCGGACGTGAACCGGTCTCAGCGGATCACCAGCCCGGAGGGCGGCGCGGTCCGTCTTGGTCTGACGGAGATCAAGGGTGTCGGCCAGCTCGGCGACGACGTTGTCGACGCCCGCGACCGTGCGGGAGTGCCGTTCGACTCGTTCGGCTCGCTCGTGTACCGACTCTCGGATGTCGCGGAGAAGAAGACCCCGTCGATCGCGGCGATCGAGGGGCTCGTCGAGGCCGGCGCGTGCGACGAGTTCGGCCCTCGACTCGGGCAGCTGATGATTGCCCGCGCGGTGAAGCACCGCCCGTCCCTGCCGGTACCAGACGCTGAGTTCGGTGTGCTCGAGCGTTCGATCCGCCAGCGCGCGCGTCTCGGCGTGAACCTCGGCGAGCACCCGCTGTCCACCCTCAGCGACCAGGTCCGCAATTGGTCGATGCCCGGTGCGAGCGAAGACAAGGAGGAGCTTCGTATCCGACGCCGCGTCGGCGGCGCCCACGCCATCCCGATCTCCAAGATCCCGGACCGGAACGGCGAGGACGTCCTCACCGCTGGGCTGCTCGCGAAGTGGACGGAGACGGCGTACTCGCGCGGCCGCCGCGCGAACATCACCCTCGAAGGCTCGTCGGTCAGCATCGAAGGTGTCCTGTGGGACGACGCACTGAAAGCCGTGAAGGAGGTCCCGCCGGTCGGGTCGGTCGTCGCGGTCTACGCGACCGTGTCGATGCGTGAGCGGGAGATCCGCGACGAGGACGACGAGCTGATCGAGACGGTGACGACGAAGGAGATCACCGTCCGGCGTCTGTACCCGATCCCGGTGTTCGATCCGGCGTTCGGCTCGTTCCTCGAACAGCAGAAGGCTGCGGGGATGACGAACATGTCGGTGCCGGTGATGCCGCTCCTGAAGCTGATGAAGCCGAAGGCGGCGAAGGCGAAGCCGCCGGCAGCGCCGGCACGCGGCGGGGTCGTGAACCACTCGGTGGAGCCTCCCACCGAGCCGGAGCCGGTCTACCCGGCGGAGCCTGCGTACGAGTACGAGAGCGTCCCCGAATGGGCGATCCCGGACGACATCCCGGAGTCGGTGCCCGACTACGACGAGGCCACGGTGGAGGCGGCATCGGCGCTCGAGGCGGAGTTCCACGGCGCCGTCGAGTCTGAGCCGGCAGCCGACCCCGACGTGTTCGAGCTGGAGCTCATGACCATCGAGCCCGACGAGGACCACGACGAGGAGGAACTCGACGAGGACGAGCTCGTGTACCGGGCCCTGCTCGGCAAGGTGAAAGCACCGGCACCGGTGAAGCAGCAGATCGTCATGCCGAAGCAGGACACCGACGATGACTTCTTCGGCGGGTTCGTGTTCGGCAAGCCTCGCGTCGTGAAGCCGGCCGCCACCTCCAGCTGAACACGTCGGTGGGGTGGTGGTCGCGCCCGCGCATGTGTCGAGCATGACCATCACCACACCCCGCACCCTCACCAACGTGTGGGTCGACCTCGAGTGCACAGGTCTCGACCACGAGCTCGACGCCATCCTCGAGATCGGCGCCATCGGCACAGACGAGAACCTCGACGAGCTCTTCGAGTTCACCTCCACGATCCGCGCGCCGCGCGCCGCCATCAACCGGATGCGCGCGAACCCGTACGTCCGTCCGATGCACCTGGCGAACGGCTTGTTCGACGAGGTGACCGACCCCGCTTCCAGCGCGCAGCTTCCCGATGTCCTCGACGTCGAAGCCGCCTTGATCGAGGAGGTCATGGCGCACCAGCTCCGCAAGGACCACACGGTGATCCTCTCCGGGTCCGGTGTCAGCCACTACGACATCCGGTTCCTGAAGCAGCACATGCCGGCGCTTTCGACGCTGTTCTCCGACCGCGAGTTCTGCGACACCGGCCAGGAACGCCGCGCGTACTTGCGTGACACCGGCACCGATCTCGCCTTCGTGAACGACCTGAAGCCGCACCGCGCCTTGGATGACGTCCGCCTCCACCTCGAGGAAGGTCGCATCCAGCGCGCCGCCCGGCAGCGCATCGTCGCCCTGAGCGCAGAGCTGGTGTCCGCATGAGCTCGATCGCCTCGTCCCCGTCCCCGGAGGACGTCACCCCACTCGTGAACGCCGCCGACGATGTGCTGGCGATGCTGTCCGCGCTCGAGCAGATCGAGACCGGCTTCCCGTACCTCGCTCACGAGCAGGCTGCCGGCCTGACCATGGAGCGCCGCGTCACCGCCCTGGCAGGCCTTGCCCGGCTGATGATGCGGCTCATCGAGATGGAGACCGGCGCGACGAACGAGCAGGTAATCGCGAAGATTCGCGAGCAGCTGGTCCTCGCATCCGCGGGTCTCTGAACCGCCGCGCACCTAGAAGACCCCGGTGCGGGACAAACCCGCGCATGAGGTAACCGAACGCCCCGACAGGGCGCTCACAACGAATATACGAAAAGGAAGAAGATACACATGGCTGGAGAGACCCGCATCACCGTCGTCGGCAACCTGACGGCGGACCCGGAGCTCCGTTACACCCAGGCCGGTCTGGCCGTCGCGAACTTCACGATCGCGTCGACGCCGCGCAACTTCGACCGCCAGGCGAACGAGTGGAAGGACGGCGACGCGCTGTTCCTCCGTTCGAGCGTGTGGCGCGAGTTCGCCGAGCACGTCGCCGGCTCGCTCACGAAGGGCACCCGAGTCATCGCGGAGGGCCGCCTCGTGCAGCGCTCCTACGAGACGAAGGAGGGCGAGAAGCGCACCGTCATCGAGCTCGAGGTCGACGAGATCGGCCCGAGCCTGCGGTACGCCACCGCGTCGGTGACCCGCGCGCAGGGCGGCTCGCGCAACGAGTCGAACGCGTCGGCCCCGGCCGGCGCTGCCGTCGCCGCTGCACCCGCAGCCGCGGCCGCTGCCGCGAACGACGACTTCTAGGAGTCAACGGCACTGAGGTCTGACGACCGCGCGAAGGCCCGCATCGATGTCTGATGCGGGCCTTCGCTGTACCCGCACACTGTCGCCGCATGTCTTCCCGGTGTGCGTGAGGAGCAGGAACGCCGACCCCTGAGCCTGCTGCGCCGGCCCCGCGACACCATCCGTCACCACCTGACCGGACCTCTCGCGAAGACCGCGGCCGCAGCAGCGATCGTCTGCGCCCTCACCGCCGGCACCGCCACCCACTGGGACTCGATCTCCACCACCGTCGACGGGTTCGTGCAGACGGTCGCCGGGCAGGTCGTCGGCACGCCGGAGCCGACCGACTCCGCCGATGCCGCGAAGGACCTCGAGGCAGCACGCACCGCCGCTGCAGAGCAGGTGAAACGGTCCGAGAAGGTGGTCGCCGATACCGCCGGGATCCTCGACCCTGCAGCATCCGGTTCGGTGACGTCATGGGTGACGAAGTGCCAGAAACTCGTGAAGTCCGCGAAGCGGGCAGCCGAGCTGCTCGGATGCGTGAACTCCCTCGCCGACGCCACCGACGCCTTGAAGACCCGACTCGACAACGCGATAGCCGCGGCCGCGCAGCAGCAGAAGGATGCGGAGGAAGCCGCCAGGAAGGCTGAGGAGGAACGGAAAGCCGCCGAACAGGCCGCGCAGAACCCGGGCGGCGGGAACCCCACTGGTGGCGGGAACCCTGCCCCACAGCCGCAACCTCAACCCCAACCACAACCTCAGCCCCAACCGGGAAGCGGAGGCGGCGGCGGGTCCGCGGCCGCGACCGGCTCCATGTCGTACGAGTGCGACGGCAACGCCACCGTCACCTTCCGGGTCACCGGCTCCGGGAACCTCACGGTGAACCTCACAGGCCCAGGCGGCGCATCCGGTGCTGGGACGTTCACCGGGTCGGGCTCCATCACGAAGTCCCTGACCGGCGGGACCGGCGTGTACAGCGTCTCGTACACCGGCGTGGACGCGCAGGTCGTCGCGAACGCTGCCGGCAACTGCTGGTGAGCGCCGCCGCATGTCTGGAAGGCATGCACCCCATCACCTCCGCCTTCGCTGACGCGACCCCGGATGTGAACACCATGCAGGTGCAGCACTTCGTCGAGGAGCGCCCCTGGGCGATCGTCATCGTCGTCGCCCTCGTCCTGATCGGACTGGCGATCGGCGGCGGCCGGTACCGCGGCCGCCCGGACCAGCTGGACTCCAGGCGCCGCTTCACGGACGCGCAACGGCGTGAGGGGTCACGCCGAGCCGGAGACGGCCGCTGCGAGCACAAACTCCCGATGTGGGTCCGTTGCCGGAAGACCGGCACCCACGCCGACCACATCTACCCGCACTCCCGGGGCGGCCAGACCACCCTGTCTAACCTGCAGATGCTCTGTCCTCACCACAACCTCGCGAAGTCGGACAAGATCCCCTCCGCCCTGTACGTGTGGCGGCTCGAGCGGCGCCGCACACGATACTTCCCGGCGGGGGTGTCCCCGAAGGTTGAGTGGCGGCGAGGTCGGACATGGTGAACGTCCCGAAGCCACCGCTCGGCGGGAAGATTCCCGGTGCCGGAGCCCCCAAACCTCACGTGTCGAAGATGGTGAAGCCTGCCGGCCCTGCCGCACCGAACCTTCCCGCGCCGGCGCGACCAGCCGCACCCGTGCCATCTTCCCCGCAGGCACGCCCGCCAGTGCCGACAAGAGCGCAGCAGGCGACCGGGAAGGTGATCGGATCGGCTGACCGAGCCGCCGCGAACACCGAACCAGCCGAACCGGGTCCTGGCGAGAAGCCGAAGCTGCGCGACCGTGTCGGCAAGGAAGTCAGGAACGCCCTCAGCAACGGCGCTCACACCGAACCGGGGGAGAAGCAGTCGCTCGCGTCCGCGGCCCTCGGTGTCGGCGCCGCGGCAGCCCGCGGTTTCGCGACCGGCAACATCGCCGGGGCGGTCAAGTCCGGTGGCATGGCCGCGGTCAAGAACAAGCGGCTCCGGAACCTGATCCTCGGGATCGTCGGCGGGCTGGTCGCTTTCGTGCTCGTCCTCGTCGGCGGTCTGGGCCTCATGATCTACTCCGTCACGACTGCGGCGTTCGCGGCTGTGGAGCAGGCATCGCAGGACTCTGCGGCTTCTGCTGGGGTGGACGGTAAGGATCTCGACCGGTACCGCGAGCTGGCGACCAAGTCCGATCTCCCATGGCAGGTGATCGCCTCCCTCGCGAAGACCCTCGGTGAAGACCCGGACACCGCCGCACTCGCGAAACTCCTCGACGCGGCCGATCCCGACCATGAGGCCCGCGATCTCGGAGCGGGCTCCGTCGTCACCGAGGAGGGCGCAACCCGAACGATCGGGAATGTCGACGCTGAGAAGACGGCAGCCGAACAGGTCGAGAAGGTCTACGTCACCGCGATGACCTCATACCCGGGAATGGACGCTCAGAAGGCGAAAGCCACCTACGACCGCGCGCTCGGCTGGGTCCTCGGCCAGTCGCAGAGGTGTGCACCGTCCTCCGGCCCGGGCGACGGAACGCTGACCGTCAAGGGCGCGGCCATGACCGGGGAGCAGGTCGAGAACACCAAGATCATCCTCGGGGTGATCAAGTCGGCACTGCCCGGCGCGACCACCGCTGACCTCACGCAGGCGGCTCACATCACGATCGCCACCGCGATCGTCGAGTCCCGAATCACTAACCACGACCAGAAGGTCGACCACACCAGCCTCGGCATCTTCCAACAGCAGGACTGGTGGGGCTCGGACGAGCAGCGCCTCCGCCCTGACTGGTCCACGGCACGGTTCCTGAAGGCGCTGTTCGCCGTCCCCGGCTGGCAGGTCACTGACCCCGGCGTTGTCGCACAGACCGTGCAGGTCTCCGCGTTCCCGGACCGGTACACGCAGTTCATGGGCGAGGCCCGCGGGATCGTCGCCGCCTACTGGGCGCAGTCACCGCCGGTCGCGATCCCAGCGGACATCAACGTCGGCGTGCCCATCGCACCGGGCGGAGTGGCCATCGGCGGCTCCGGCCAGTCCTGCATCGTCGCCGGTGGACCCTGGGTCCTGCCGTTCGACATCGGATCCAGCGCGAAGATCTCCGACTGGTTCTCCTACGGTGACGCGCTCCGCCTTGACCAGCGCAAGCACGACGGCATCGATATCTCCATGCCGGAAGGCTCACCGGTCTACTCCGCGTCCGCCGGGAAGGTGATCGCCTCGAGCGGCAACCGCGAAGACGGCGGGCTCGGCTACTACGTCATCATCCAGCACGGAGAGGTGTACGCCAGGTACCTCCACTTCGTCCGGCCACCCACACTCAAGGTCGGCGACACCGTCACCCCGGGGCAGCAGGTCGGCGAAGTCGGCACCACCGGTGACTCCAACGGCAACCACCTGCACTTCGACCTGACGCTCGCCGGCAAGAAGATCGACCCGGTCCCGTACATGCTCGAACGCGGCGTCGACTTCCGAATCGTCCCCCTTCTCCCACCGACCCGCCCGTACTGACGCGTCACCCGCGCATGATGCGGGCGACACCCGATCGAAAGGACCCCGGGGTGAACCCGAAACTCAAGTGGACGCTCATCGCAGGCGGTGCTGCCGCGGCGGTCGCCGTCACCGCCGTCATACTGGTGAACCAGCCAGGCGCTCCCGGCAAGGTGGAGCAGACCGACACCCCAGCTGCGATCGCGACCCTCCCGCCGATCGACCCGACCGCCACCGCGATCCCAGGCGACGACGCACACAACGACGCCGGCGCCGCCGCCCCCGACCCGAACTGGGACGAGGACGGATCGACCGACGGTCACAAGACCGGCGAGACCGTCGACTGGAACACCGTGAAGGACGTCGCCGGCCACGCCGTGATGGAGTACTCCCGAGTCATCGAAGGTGAGAGCGCGGACGCCCGCGCCGCACGTCTCGCCCCGTACATCGAGGCCGGATCGCCGCTCCTCACCCAGGAGCCAACGATCGGGAACCCGTGGGGGTACGCGAACGTCCAGCAGAACAACATCATCTGGCGCGGCGACCCCGTCTCCGGCGTCAACGACAAGGTCGACGGCCAGTACGTCGTCATGACCGTCGCCCCGTACAACGCCATTTACACCGTGAACGAGCAGCCGCAGGACGTCGTGAACACCGGCAAGTGGGACGTCCGCGTCTCCGAGACCACCGGCAAGGTAACCGCGATCACCGAGCCCGCAATCCTCTACTGACCTTCCCGAGAAAGCCCGCACACCTACAAGCCCATGAGCACCAACACACTCCGCCGCGGCGGACCCGGCCCCGACCGCACCCAGTTCGCAGGATCCACCCCCACCCCAGCTGAGACCACCCTCATCGCCGGCGGAGTGACCAGCCCGACCGCAGCCCTCGTCGACGACTGGCTAACCAAGCCCGGCAAGTCCCTTCCGTTCGGCGGCCGCGACCGACTCATCGAAGCCCTCGCTGACGAGGACCAGGTCGACGAGGTCACCATCGGCTACTGGCACCGGAAGGTCGCGGCCGAGCTCGCCGCCAACTCCCTCAACAACCAGGACCTCGCGCGCGTCGAGGAGGCTGTCGAGGTCCTCGACCAGGTCGGTCGGTCCGACCTCGCGAAGTCGGTCGCCCGGACTGTCGAGAACGCCTACCAGGTGCAGGTCGCCGGCGCCGATGGCACGTCCACCGCTTCGCTCAACGACCCTCGCGTGGAGAACGGTGAGATCTTCGACCGGCTCGTCGACGCGGACGGGACCGTCTTCGAACGTGTCCGGCCGGGCTTCGAGCCGTACTACCCGGGAACGGTTCGCTTCCAGGCGGACCGGGTCCTCTCGGCCGCGGAGGCGGAGCGTTTCGCTCAGCTCGTCGGGTACGCGCACAAGTCGGTCCTGCACTCCCAGGAGGACCTCGGCGATCCGAAGATCGACAGCCTGTACTCGCTCACCTTCAGCGGCATGAGCCGTCTGAAGGGTGAGAACTTCCAGGCGTACATCGACACCATCAACACGTACCTGGCCGAAGGATCCCCGGAACGGCAGAGCGCCGGCTACACCCGGCTGATCGAAGGCATGGAGAACCCGCCGGCGTTCGAGCTGTACTACGCCGACTGACCAGAAGCTTCCCTGCGAAGCCCGGCCGCGAACGTGCGGCCGGGCTTCGTCATTTCGCTCCTTCGCTGGGTATCCCCGTGAGCACCCAGGCGAGGTCAACTTCGCACGCCTTCGCCCACCGCTGGATTGTTGCGGTCTGTGGGGTGTTCGCACCTCGTTCCGCGTTGCTGATGGTCGCGCGCGAGATCCCCGCCTTCGCCGCCAATTCGCGCTGCTCCAAGCCGGCATGCTCGCGGGCCCTCCGCAGCCGATCGGCGAGCGTCCAAACGGGGATCTTCAGCTCCGTACGCCGTGTCTCGCGGATCCACCTGCCACGCAGATAACGCGGAGAGATCAACTGATTTGGGCCAGGAGCGGGCGAAGAATGCGAGGGCATGATTCGAGGCAACCATGCGCAATAGAGGTTGTCGAGTGACAACTTTGCGGTGACATGTCATGGCAGGTGGCAGGCAGGCTGTCACCCTGGCGGCCGCCGCACACCCATGAGGCATGGCAACGAACAACGCCCCCACCGCCCTCGTCGACCTCAACGGCGACCACCACTCCGGCGACGGGAAGTACACCGAGCACACCCTCTCCGCAGCCGACGTCGTCCTCGGTGACGGAGACGGCGCGAAGTCAGCTCGCGACCAGGCACGCTCGGAGGCGTCAGCCCGGAACCAAGAGCAGGCGAAGGAGTTCCTGAAGGAACTCGAAGGCGCCGTCGCGAACCTCGACAAGGACGAGAACTGGACCCGCTACCTCGACGCGATGTCCAAGCTCCCGCGGTACTCGCTGAACAACCAGCTGATCATCATGGGGCAGATGCCTGGCGCCACCCGTGTCGCCAGCTTCAACACCTGGAAGAAGCTCGGCCGGAACGTGAAGGCCGGCGAGAAGTCGCTGCGGATCCTCGCCCCCGGCAAGCGCTGGTACGCGGACCGTGAGGACGAGAAGGGCGAGAAGGTGAAGGTCAGCGGCGTCGCCAGCTGGACCACCGTCGGGGTGTTCGACATCTCCCAGACCGAAGGCGACCCGCTGCCACTGCCGTACGAGCAGCTGTCGGAGGAGCCACCCGAGGGGTTCATCGAGAACCTCGAGTCGTCCATCCGCGACGCCGGCTTCACCGTCTCCTACGAGGAGATCGCAGGCGGCAGCCAAGGCTTCACCGACGGGAAGGACATGCGTGTCGTCGTCGACTCACGCCTGAACCCCGCCGAGCGGGCCTCCGTCCTCGCGCACGAGCGCGGCCACATAGCCTGCGGCCACCTCGACCGTGTCGGCGAGTACCACACCGGGAAGGGCGGATGCCGCGGCGCCATGGAGGTGGAAGCGGAGTCGTTCGCCTACACGATGTGCCGCGCGAACGGCATGTCCACGCAGCTGAAGGGCGCCGCGAGCACCTACGTGAAGGGCTGGTCCCGCACCGAACCGGAAGCCCTCTCCAAGGCCGCCGACAAGGTCCGCGAAGCGTTCGCCTCGGTGATGAAGGAGAAGCAGTTCCTCGTCGCCGACCTCGACGAATCCATCACCGCGGCGAAGTCAACGACTCGTCGGCCGGCCCGGAAGTCGACACGGAAGACCACCACTCGCACCACACGGGCCCGCCGGGCGGCATAACGCCCGGCGGCGTCCGCCGCATGTCCCCAGAACATGGACGACGAAGACTTCCTGGTGATCGAGCTCGAAGCCGATGACGCGTACATCCTGTGGCCGGTCGATGAGGAACTCCCGGATCTGGACGACCTCCCGGACGGTGTAGAACTCCGCCCGCTGTCGGAGCTCCGCGACCTCTGACCGCCCAGCCGGTTCCCGCGAACTCGCACAGGAACGGATATGGACGCTTTCCTCCAGGGGAGCTGGCGGCACCCGCGCCTGCTGCTCCGATTCGGCTTCAACGCGACGCACCCGCGCACCGGGAAGTACCTGCGGGATTGGGTGAAGACCCTCGAGAACCGATGGTTCGACAAGGAAGCCGGCGGCTGGATCGTCACCGGAATCGGCCCGCACCCGCACGAGACGATCACCGACGCGGGGTTCACGATCCGCTGGGTCGACGACCCCGATAGCGACCTCGCCGGCGTACGGAACCTCGACGAGCTCGTCACCCCGATCGCCCGCCTCCACGACAACGGCCGCCGCACCATGGTCCGCCACCGGTTCCTAGGCCGTGAGGCGACGGAGGAGATCGTCGGCTGGGGCGCCACCTGGGACCAGAAACGCTCCCTGCTGATGGTCCCCACCATCGACCTGCTCGGCGCCGACGGGAAGCCCCGGCCGGGCATCATCCACGACGAGAACGCGATCGCCGAAGCGGTACGCATCCGCAACCGTCCGACGGTGCCGCCGGAGCTCGCGGGGCTGCTCGCCAAGGCGGGATCCGCGCCGAGCCTCGACGTGTTCAACGAGAACGAGATCGCCACCCTCCGTTCGATCAATGGTGTGCTGCCCGCGTGGTTCGGGCTGCCGCTGTTCCCGTTCCAGGAGGTCGGGGCTCTGGCGGCCGCAGCTGGGCACAACTGCCTGTTCGACAGCCCGAGGGTCGGGAAGACGAGGTCGAGTCTCGCCGCTGCCACCCTCCTGAAGTCCCACCGCACCTTGATCGTCAGCCCGCCGCTCGTCCTCCTGAACTGGGAGCGGAACGTCCTCGAGTCGGGGCTCCACAACCGCGGCGGGAAGACCGACGGCCGCTGCGTGGTGTTCAAGACCGGTCGGAAGCAGCCGGAGCTCCCGGAGACCGGGGTGGTTATCGTGTCCGACTCGCTGGTCGCCGCGCGCCCGGAGTTGAAGGAGCTCATCGTGGGGTGGAAGCCGCAGGTGACGATCGTCGACGAAGCGCACCGCCAGGGAACGTACGGCACCAAGAGATGCGAAGCGGTGCTCGACCTTGCGCACATCACCGAGAAGATGGTGATCCCTCTCACAGGCACACCGATCTTCTCAAGCCCGACCGAGCTCACACCGCTGATCGAGATGTCCGGGCACATCGGCCCGGTGTTCGGCGGCGTCGACCCGTTCCTCCGGATGTTCACCACCCGTGACAAGTGGGGGAGGAACCACGCGAAGAAGCGCGGTCTGGAAGCGCTGAAGGCTCTACTCCGCCAGCACGTCTGGGTGCGCCGCACCAAGGAGCAGGTGGGCATCGGGATGAAACCCTCCCATGACGGGATGCTCCTCGAGGTGGACCTGAAGCTGTTCCGACAAGCTCACGACGACGTCCTCGCCGCGATCGCCGAGTGGGTTGAATGGTTCGAAGGCCAGCACGACCGGACACCGAACGATGAAGACGTCCAGGAGTTCGCCGCCACGAACCTTGGGCTGCTCTCCGCGATGCGGAAGGCCGCCGGCATGGCGAAGATCCCCGCGGCGACCGAACTGATCACCGAGCACATCGCCGCAACCACGGAGCAGGACAGGGACGGCGCACCGGTCTACAACCGGCCCCTGATCGTCTGGACCCACCACCGCGACGTAACCGAAGCGATGGCCGCCGCGCTCGACGGGAAGGTGGAAGGCTCCGCGATGATCATCGGCGGGATGAGCGACACCCAGAAGGACGACGTCGTCGCACGGTTCCAGGCCGGGAAGATCCCAGTCCTCGCCGCGTCCATCATCGCCGCCGGTGTCGGGATCGACCTGACCCGCTCCTCCGACGTCCTGTTCGTGGAAACCGACTGGACCCCCGCGAACGTCCAGCAGGCCCTCGACCGGGTGAACGGCGTCAACCAGTCGAAGCCGATCTCCGCGATCACGATGATCGCGAAAGGCACCCTCGACGAGCGGATCCAGAAGGTGCAGCACACCAAGGGGAAGACCCTCGAAGCGGTCCTCGGCGGCGGAGACCATGACGTGTCCGTGGCACCAGACATCGGGGAGATGCGCACCGCGAAGGAGATCGTCGTCGAGCTCACCAACGGGGTGCTGGCCCTGCTGGCGAAGCAGAACGGGAAGCGGGCGGCGTGATGTCGGCGGGCGGGTGGAGGCTGTCCGCGACAGCGGAGGTGATCGGCATGGCAGAACCCGCGCATGAACAGGTCATGGAGAAGATGATCGACACCGCCCCCGTCATGCCGGCCGCGCCGGCCGTGAAGGACCCGAAGTTCCGCATCCGCCGTGGCGTGGTGTTCGGGACGGCCCTCGTGGTCATCGGCATCGGCTTCGCGGTCGGAAACGCGTTCATGCCCGCGAAGGGTGTCAACAGCCTGTTCCTGCTGACGCTGTTCGCGCTGGCCGGCGGAGGCTGGCTGCTCTTCGACGCGTTCCTGGAGAGCCGCGCACGTAGCGAGCAGGACCGCAGCAACGTCACCTCGATCAAGGAGAAGCTTGGCCGCCACTAGGAACGCCGCGTTCGCCGCGGCGGAGATCGCACTCGTTGCAATCAAGCAGAACCGGAAGAACACCTGGTCCGAACTGATGGCCTCCGGGATCGACACGAGGCTCAGCCCCGCCGAGCTCGACCTCGTCAACCAGAACCTCCACGTCGTCGAGCAGCTGCAGGTGACCACCGGTGCGCAGATCACCGTCACCTGGTGTCAGGAGTGCGACAAGATCGCGTTCCTCGCCGCCGGCGCCCCTCCAGCGAAGTGCACGCTGACGCTCCGCTGCCCCGGATCCCCGGTGAAGGCCGGCGCGCAGGTGCGTCGCGT
>NZ_WJSP02000260.1 GCF_009720255.1 Agromyces humi
GTCGCGGACCTCCTCGAGCAGCCCGTCCTCCCACATCCGCGCGGCGCGGGCGTCGAGCCGCTCGACGAGGCGTGCGCGATCGCTGCGGAGGTGCACGATGCGGTGCGGACGCCAGGACACGGGCTCGTCGGGAAGGCGTGCGGCCTTCGGCTCCCCCGTGAGCTCGATGACCTCGAGCGCGCGCACGATGCGACGGCCGTTCTGGGCATCCACGCTCGCGGCGGTCTCGGCATCAAGGGCACGCAGCCTCGCGTGGAGGAGGCCGGGCCCGACCTCGGCGAGCTCGGCCTCGAGCCGCGCGCGAATGGCCGCATCCGTGCCGGGGAAGCGGAAGTCGTGGATGACGGATGACACGTACAGGCCGGAACCGCCGACGAGCAGCGCGACGTGCCCGCGAGCGAGGATGTCGTCGATGGTCGCACGGGCAGCGGGCTGGTAGGCCGCGGCCGACGCCTCCTCGGTGATGTCGAGCACGTCGAGCTGATGATGCGGCACCCCGCGCCGCGCTTCGAGCGGCAGCTTCGCCGTGCCGATGTCCATGCCGCGGTAGAGCTGCATGGCATCGGCGTTCACGACCTCCGCGACCCGGCCGACCCGTTCGAACGCCTCGGCGAGGTCGAGCGCGAAGTCGGACTTGCCGGTGCCGGTCGCGCCGACGATCGCGATGAGGGTCACGTCAGCGCTGTGCGTCGCTCGGGTCGTAGATCGGCATCGTGCCGACCCCGGGGGCCACGAGCGGCTCGGCGCCACGGGCGCGCAGCGACGGCAGGCCCAGCGAGACACGGGCGCCGACGGATGCAGCGGAGCCGGCCGCCACGGCGCAGCTCTCGGCCTGCGCGCGATCCCACGCGTCGCCCGCCCGGGTGCGGCGGATCGCCAGCGGCGCATCGTCGAGCGAGTCGGCGAGGAGATGGAACGGCGCCGCCTGGGTGATGGTGACGGACACGACATCACCGGGACGCGGCAGTTCGGAGCCGGCGGGAACCTCGAAGTGCACCAGCCGGCTGTCTTCGGCCCGGCCGCTCAGCCGGTGCGTCTCGGCGTCCTTCTTGCCCTCGCCCGTCGAGACGAGGACCTCGACGGGACGCCCGATGAGGTGCTGGTTCTCCTCCCAGGAGATCTGCTCCTGCAGCGCGATCAGGCGGTCGTAGCGCTCCTGCACGACCTCCTTGGGCACCTGCTCGTCCATGGTCGCGGCCGGGGTGCCGGGGCGGATCGAGTACTGGAACGTGAACGCCGAGGCGAACCGTGCCTCCTCCACGACGCGGAGCGTCTCCTGGAAGTCCTCCTCGGTCTCGCCGGGGAAGCCGACGATGATGTCGGTGGAGATCGCAGCGTTCGGGATGCGGGCGCGGACCCGGTCGAGGATGCCGAGGAACTTCTCGGAGCGGTACGACCGTCGCATGGCCTTGAGGATGCGGTCGGAGCCCGACTGGAGCGGCATGTGCAGCTGCGGCATCACCGCCGGCGTCTCGGCCATCGCGTCGATGACGTCGTCGGTGAACGCGGCGGGGTGCGGACTCGTGAAGCGGATGCGCTCGAGGCCGTCGATCTGGCCGGCCGCGCGGAGCAGCTTGCCGAAGGCCTGGCGGTCGCCGAACTCGACGCCGTAGGAGTTGACGTTCTGGCCGAGCAGGGTCACCTCGACGGCGCCGTCGTCGACGAGTGCCTGGATCTCGGCGAGGATCTCACCGGGTCGCCGGTCCTTCTCCTTGCCGCGGAGGGCCGGCACGATGCAGAACGTGCAGGTGTTGTTGCAGCCGACGGAGATCGACACCCACCCGCTGTACGTGGAATCGCGCTTGGTCGGAAGGGTGGATGGGAAGACCTCGAGGGCGTCGAGGATCTCGAGCTGCGCCTCGTCGTTGTGGCGTGCGCGTTCGAGGAGGCTCGGCAGGGAGCCCATGTTGTGGGTGCCGAAGACGACGTCGACCCAGGGCGCCTTCTCGAGGATGACGTTCTTGTCCTTCTGGGCGAGGCACCCGCCGACGGCGATCTGCATGCCGGCGTGACGACGCTTGACGCCGGCGAGATGTCCGAGGTTGCCGTAGAGCTTGTTGTCGGCGTTCTCGCGCACGGCGCATGTGTTGATGACCACGATGTCGGGCTCAGCGCCGTCGGCGGGAACGTAGCCGGCTGCCTCCAGCGATCCGCTGAGGCGCTCGGAGTCGTGCACGTTCATCTGGCAGCCGAACGTGCGGACCTCGTAGGTTCGCGGCGTGGACGCCGGCTCAGTGGTCTCGATCGTCGAGGCCTCGCGAAGGGTGCTCATGATCGCACCAGTTTACGAGCCATCGGCGGCCAGCGCCGCCGTCACCGCCTCGCGGACGATGTCGCCAGGATAGCCACGGCGCTGCAGGAAGGCCGAGAGCCGCCGCTCCGCCGTCTGGTGGTCGAGCCCGGTGAGCTGCCTCGCACGTCGATGCGCGACCTCGAGGGCGTTGCGACGCTCGACGTCGGGGTCGAGTTCGTCGACCGCGGCGCGAGCCGCGGAGGGGTCGACGCCGCGCCGGGAGAGCTCCTGGAGGATGGCGCCGCTCCCCCGACCGCGACGAGCTCCGTTCACGTGCACGAGTTGCTCGGCGAGTCGCGCGTCGTCGAGGTAGCCGAATCGCTCGTAGCGCTCGATCCACTCCTCGATCTCGGCTTCGTCGAGGCCGTGTTCGGCGAGCACCGCTCGCACCTCGGCGACGGACAACGCAGATCGACGCAGGCGCGACACGACGAGCCGGTCGATGCGCTCGTCGCGCTCGGGGCCGGTCTCCTCGGGGTCGTCGCTGACGACCGTGAATCGACCGCGTCGACGCTCCGCGCGCCGAGCAGCGGCGTCGGAGCTCGACGTCGACCAACGACTCGAACCCGAGCCGGTTGAGCGGGGGTCCTCAGCCGCTTCTCCGAAGTCGTCGGAGGCACCCGGGCCAGCGTGGCCGGCGGATGGCGACGCCCCGCGTGCGGAGCCGGCGTCGTGGGGCGGCGTGGCCCACGGCAGGTACGAGACCGGGGCGAGGTGCTCGGTTGCGTCGCTCATCTCACTCCCCTTCCCGGTCTCGTTCATCGTGCGGCTCAGGCGCCCTTGCGCCCGAGCTTGCCCTCGATCGACTCCACGTTCGACGGCACGGCGGGCGCAGCGCCGGCCGCCCCGATGCCGAGCTTGGCGAGGATCTTCTTCTCGATGTCGGCCGCGATGTCGGGGTTCTGCAGGAGGAAGTTGCGCGCGTTCTCCTTGCCCTGCCCGAGCTGGTCGCCGTCGTAGGTGTACCAGGCACCCGACTTCTTCACGATGCCCTGGTCGACGCCGTAGTCGATCAGCGAGCCCTCGCGCGAGATGCCAACGCCGTAGAGGATGTCGAACTCGGCCTGCTTGAAGGGCGGCGCCATCTTGTTCTTGACGACCTTGACGCGCGTGCGGTTGCCGACCGCCTCGGTGCCGTCCTTCAGCGTCTCGATCCGGCGGATGTCGAGTCGGACCGACGCGTAGAACTTCAGCGCCTTGCCGCCGGCGGTCGTCTCGGGGCTGCCGAAGAACACGCCGATCTTCTCGCGCAGCTGGTTGATGAAGATCATCGTGGTGTTGGTCTGGTTGAGGCCACCCGTGAGCTTGCGGAGCGCCTGCGACATGAGGCGGGCCTGCAGGCCGACGTGCGAGTCGCCCATCTCGCCCTCGATCTCGGCGCGCGGCACGAGCGCCGCGACCGAGTCGATCACGATCAGGTCGATGGAGCCCGAGCGCACGAGCATGTCGGCGATCTCGAGCGCCTGCTCACCGGTGTCGGGCTGGGAGACGAGGAGCGAGTCGATGTCGACGCCGAGCTTCTTCGCGTACTCGGGGTCGAGCGCGTGCTCGGCGTCGACGAACGCCGCGATGCCGCCGGCACGCTGCGCATTGGCGATCGCGTGCAGGGTGAGCGTGGTCTTTCCCGACGACTCGGGGCCGTAGATCTCGATGATGCGGCCGCGGGGAAGGCCGCCGACCCCGAGCGCGACGTCGAGTGCGACGGAGCCCGTGGGGATGACCTCGACGGGAGCACGGTCTTCGCTGCCGAGGCGCATCACCGACCCCTTGCCGAATTGGCGGTCGATCTGGGCGAGTGCGGTTTCGAGTGCTTTCTCGCGGTCTACGGGTGATGGCATGTGCTGGCTCCTCGTGCTCGTTGCGGCTGCCTCTAGGCTGTCGTTCCACGTTGCGGGCCGTGACCCGCGGCGTCTCGCGACAAGGCGTTTGCGGTGTGTTCCGACGCTTCGACCGTATGGCCGCCCACCGACATCCGGAGCCCCGTGAGGCGGGATGTGGAGGGACGCGACGTTCCTCCTGCTGTCGAGGACGAGCCTAGCCGAGCATCCGAACGCATGTTCGAAGACACGCCCGCGTGTCGAACACGTCTTCGGGGACGCGGGGACGTCCCCGGGGCATCAGGAGATGCGCCGCTTGGCGCGCCCGGGCTCGCGTCGGCCGACGCCGTGACGACGCTCGGCCGGGACATCCGTCGCCTCGCACAGCGCCAACCAGACCTCGCGCGGCGGCACGCCGGCCGCGAGGGCCTCTCGTGCGGTGCGGTCGCCGAGTCCGGGGAGCACGAGGTCGTTCACGACGACGCCGCCGTACCCGGCGCCGAACTCCTCATCGACCGCGATCTGGAACTCGCTCAGCTTCATCGATGCTCCCGGACATGCCATCGGCCGGTCCGAAGACCGGCCGAGGCGGTGGATCGTGGGTGGGTCAGCGGACCATCATGTCCGCGTCGAACTCCGCGACGAGCTCGTCGGGCAGGCTGTCGGGCACGACCGCCAGGCCCTCCAGGACGGCGATGCGATCGCCGACCTCGTGCATGATCACGGAGATGGGGGTGTCGAGCGCCTCTGCGACCGACGCGAGGATCTCGGAGGAGGCCTCCTTCTGGCCGCGCTCCACCTCGCTGAGATAACCGAGAGCGACGCTGGCCTTCGACGCCACCTGACGAAGGGTGCGACCCTTCTGCAGACGGAAGTCCCTCAGCACGTCGCCGATCTCCTGTCGAACCAGAACCATCGGGGACCTCCTTCACTCTGCCATCGACTCCGCCGGAGCCGGAAACGGGAGGGTCAGTCTACCCGACTCTCGTGACTTCCAACCTAGCGTCGCACACTTGGACTTTCGTGTGAACACGTCACCTGTAACAGGTTGTTCACGAAGGTTATTCCGCGGGAACGCCGATGAGGTCGAGCTCCTCGAGCGCTGCCGCCACTGCCGCTCCGACCGCCGCCGCGCGCACCTCGGGACGGCTCCCGTCGAGGTCGAGCCCGACCGAGCGGATGCCTCGCGGCGACGCGATCCCGACGTACACGGTGCCGGGCGGCCGGCCGTCCTGCCAGTCGGGGCC
>NZ_WJSP02000261.1 GCF_009720255.1 Agromyces humi
GGGAGGGGCCGAAGGCCGAGAAGGGCCGGCAGCGATGGGCGACCATCGTGCGCGAGGCCGTGAAGCAGTCGATCCGCTCGTGGCTGCCGCCCGTGGCATCCGTCACGGCGACCGGTGCGCTTCCCGCTGCGCTCGACGGATGCCGGATGCTGCTCCTCGAGCCGACCGCGACGACCGCGCTCACCGACCTGCGCCCCGACGGACGCGATCTCGCGCTCGTCGTCGGCCCCGAGGGCGGCATCGCCCCGTCGGAGCTCGAGGCGCTGGTGGCCGCCGGAGCGGAACCCGTGCGGCTCGGGGCATCCGTGCTGCGCACCTCCACCGCGGGCCCTGCCGCCATCGCGGTGCTGAACGCAACCCTCGGGCGGTGGTGACGCATCCGTCGCTACGATGGGCAGATGACCCAGTCCGCCGCGGAGCCGACCCTGTTCGAGCGCATCGCCGCCCGTGAGATCCCCGCGCAGATCGTGGCGGAGACCGACCGGGTGATCGCGTTCCACGACATCGCCCCCAAGGCGCCTGTGCACGTGATCGTGACGCCGAAGCGCGCCGAGTACCGCGATGTGGTCGAACTCGCCGAGGGCGACCCGGCGCTGCTCGCCGAGCTCGTGGCCGTGGCACGCGGCATCGCCGCCGACCTCGCCGACGGCGATTTCCGGCTCGTGTTCAACACCGGCGCCGGAGCCGGGCAGACCGTCTTCCACGTGCACGCGCACGTGCTGGCGGGCGGCCTCGAGGAGGGTTCGCTTGCCGGCTGACGCGCAGGGCTCCGAGGCGGCTGCCGGGCAGCCGTTCCGTGACGACGAGGAGCGGCTCCGCATCGACGGCATCGCGATGGTGCGGCTCCTCGGCCCGCAGGACCGGCTGCTCACCACGATCCAGCGCGAGCACCCCGGCGTCGAGGTGCACGTGCGCGGCAACGAGATCACCATCCGGGGCGACGCCGACGACCGCCTGCGCGTGCGCCGCCTCATCGAAGAACTCCTGGAGCTCGTGAGAGCCGGCCAGGATCCGACACCCACCGAAGTGAGGAGCTCGGCCCGCATGCTCGAAGCCGATCCCAACGCCAAGCCGTCCGAGCTGCTCGGACAGGTCATCGTCTCCGCCCGCGGGCGCACCATCCGTCCCAAGACCGAGGGGCAGCGCCAGTACGTCGACGCCATCGACGAGAACACCATCGTGTTCGGCATCGGCCCCGCCGGCACCGGCAAGACCTACCTCGCCATGGCGAAGGCCGTGCAGGCCCTGCAGCGCAAGGAGGTGAACCGCATCATCCTCACGCGCCCGGCCGTCGAGGCGGGGGAGCGGCTCGGATTCCTCCCCGGCACGCTCACCGACAAGATCGACCCCTACCTGCGACCGCTCTACGACGCGCTCAACGAGATGATGGACCCCGAGATGGTGCCCAAGCTGCTCGCGGCCGGCACGGTCGAGGTGGCGCCGCTCGCCTACATGCGCGGCCGCACCCTGAACGACTCGTTCGTGGTGCTCGACGAGGCGCAGAACACCACGCCCGAGCAGATGAAGATGTTCCTCACGCGGCTCGGGTTCGGCTCGAAGATGGTGGTCACGGGCGACGTCACCCAGGTCGACCTCCCGGGCGGCGCGAGCGGGCTGCGGCTCGTCACCCGCATCCTCGACCAGGTCGACGACATCCACTTCGCGCGGCTCACGAGCGACGACGTGGTGCGCCACAGCCTCGTCGGGCGCATCGTCGACGCCTACACCGAGTACGACCAGCGCGCCCAGGCGCAGCGCTTCGAGCGCGACCAGGCCCGCGAGTTCGCCAATCGCGCCGAACGCCGCGGTGCCGCGCCCCGCGACCACCTGCCGCGGAAGTCCAAGTGATCGCCGACGAGGAGCGCAGCGCGTGAGCATCGAGGTCAACAACGAGTCCGCCGTCGAGGTCGACGAGGCCGCACTCCAGCGGCTCGCCGTGTACGCGCTCGACGCGATGCACGTGCATCCCGATGCGGAGCTCGCGATCGTGCTCGTCGACGAGGGCGCGATGGAGCAACTGCACGTGCAGTGGATGGACGAGCCCGGTCCCACCGACGTGCTGAGCTTCCCCATGGACGAGCTCCGTCCGGGAACGGAAGACCAGCCCGCCCCGCCCGGACTCCTCGGCGACGTCGTGCTGTGCCCGCAGGTGGCCGAGGCGCAGGCGCGCACCGCGGGGCATCCGCTGCTCGACGAACTGCTGCTGCTCACGACGCACGGCATCCTGCACCTGCTCGGATTCGACCACGCGGAACCCGACGAGGAGAAGGAGATGTTCGGCATCCAGCGCGACATCCTCGTCGGCTTCACCATGCAGGAGCGACGCCGCTGACCATGCAGCCCTGGCTCTTCCTCGGCGCCGCATTCGTGCTCGTCGCCTTCGGCGGTCTGATGGCCGCGGTCGACTCGGCGATCGGCGCGACGAGCCGGGCGGATGTCACCGACCTCGCGCTCGGCTCCCGTGCGCGGCGCTCGCTCCTCGCCATCGCCGACGACACCGGCGCGCACGTGAACGCCGTGAACTTCATGCGGATCCTCGCCGAGACGACGGCGGCGGTGCTCGTGACGCTCGCCTTCACGTCGTTCCTCGACAACGTGTGGCTCGTGCTGCTCTGGTCGGCGCTGATCATGACCGCCGTGTCCTTCGTGCTCGTCGGCGCCAGCCCGCGGTCGGTGGGGCGGGCGCACGCGGACGCGGTGCTCCGGCTCACCGCGCCACTCGTGCACTTCCTCCGCGTCCTGCTCGGCCCGCTCGCCAACGCCCTCGTCTCCCTCGGCAACCGGGTGACGCCCGGCCGCATCCGCTTCGCCGGCGTCTCGAGCGAGGAGCAGCTGCTGAGCATGGTCGATGAGGCCACCGAGCTCGACGTGCTCGAGGAGGGCGACCGCGAGCTCATCCACTCGATCTTCGAGTTCAACGACACCGTGGTGCGCGAGGTCATGGTGCCCCGCACCGACATGATCACCATCGACGCCTCGGCGCACCTGCCGCACGCGATGGCGCTGTTCCTCAAGGCTGGCTACTCGCGCATCCCCGTGATCGAGCACGACGCCGACGACGTGGTGGGCATCCTGTACCTGCGCGACCTGGCCCGCCTCGGGTTCGAGCGGCCACTCGACGCCGAGGACCTCACGGTCGGCGAGCTCGCGCGGCCGGCGATGTTCGTGCCCGACTCGATGAAGGCCGATGCTCTGCTGCGGCAGATGCAGCTCGAGTCGAACCACCTCGCGATGGTCGTCGACGAGTACGGCGGCATCGCGGGCCTCGCCACGCTGGAAGACCTGATCGAGGAGCTCGTGGGCGACATCTCCGACGAGTACGACCGCGAGGCGGCGCAGGTCGAGGCCCTCGGCGACGGGCGCTACCGCGTCAACGCGCGGCTTCCGATCGACGAGCTCGGCGAGCTGTTCGGCCTCGACCTCGAGGACGAGGACGTCGACTCCGCGGGCGGCCTGCTCGCCAAGGAGCTCGGCCGGCTGCCGCAGCCGGGGGAGCGCGTGACGGTGTCGGGGCTCCTCCTCGAGGCCGAGCGCACCGAGGGGCGTCGCAAGCGCATCGCCACGATCCTCGTCGAGCGCGACCAGGCCCTCATCGACGCCCAGGCGGCGTTCGACCCGGGCGACACCGAAGGAAGGAACCACCGTGGCTGAGTACCGAGCCGGATTCGTCTCGTTCGTCGGGCGGCCGAACGTCGGCAAGTCGACGCTGACCAACGCGCTGGTCGGCGAGAAGGTGGCGATCACGAGCTCGAAGCCGCAGACCACCCGTCGGGCCATCCGCGGCATCGTGCATCGTGAGCGCGGCCAGCTGATCCTCGTGGACACGCCCGGTCTCCACCGCCCGCGCACCCTGCTCGGCGAGCGCCTCAACTCGCTCGTGCAGTCGACGCTCGGCGACGTCGACGTGATCGCGTTCTGCGTGCCGGCCGACGAGCCCATCGGCCCCGGCGACCGGTTCATCAACGAGCAGCTCGACCAGTATCCGCGGGCGAAGAAGGTCGCCATCGTCACGAAGACGGATGCCGCGTCGAAGGCGAAGGTCGCCGAGCAGCTGTTGGCCGTCTCCGAGCTGCGCGAGTGGGCGTCGATCATCCCGGTGTCCGCGCCGCGCGGCGAGCAGCTGGAGGTGCTCGTCGACGAGCTGCTCACGCTGCTGCCCGAGTCCGACCAGCCGCTCTACCCCGCCGAGACGCTGACCGACGAGGACACGAGCGAGCGCATCGCCGAGTTCATCCGCGAGGCCGCGCTCGAGGGCGTCTCCGACGAGCTGCCGCACTCGATCGCGGTGACCGTCGACGACATGGTCGAGCGCGAGGACAAGGACCTCCTCGAGATCTACGCGAACCTCTACGTCGAACGCGACAGCCAGAAGGGCATCATCATCGGCAAGGGCGGTGCCCGACTGCGCGAGGTCGGCACGACCGCCCGTGCGCAGATCGAGGGGCTCCTCGGTCGCAAGGTGCACCTGGCCCTGCACGTGAAGGTCGCGAAGGAGTGGCAGCGCGACCCGAAGCAGCTCGGCCGACTGGGGTTCTGAGTCGTCGGTCGGCCGGCGCATGGCTGCGGTCCCTCGGTCCGGTGGCCGGGTCCGTACGACTCGAGGATGATTCCGGGGTGAGACGCCACGCCGGCTCCCGGGCACCGCGTACGGTGGTTCGGTGAACACCCTGAGCCGCGGCAAGCTGACGACCGACATCGTCCTCGCCGTCGTGTTCGCCCTGGCGTGCCTGCCGTTCGCCCTGCTCGGCAACGGCGTCGACGTCGTGGTGCTCGTGGGCTTCACGGCAGCACTGTCGGTGCGTCGACTGTCGCCCGCATGGTCGCTCGGCATCGCCTGGGGTGCCGCGATCCTGCAGATGGCGACCCTGCGCGACCTGCAGCTCTACGACGCCGCCGTGCTCGGGGTGCTCTACTCGACCGCAGCGCACGGGGGGCGGGGCGTCAAGTGGGCCGGCCTCGCCAGCGCCGGTGCCGGCGCGGTCGTGGCCACCGTCTACCTGGCGCTCGTGAAGCCGATCTTCGGGCAGGCGGCGCCGATCACGCAGGACGGGATCGGGCTCGTGTTCGCGCTCGGCTTCCTCTTCGTCGCCTCGATCGCCGTGCTCGTGCTCGCCTGGACGGCGGGCCTCCTGATCCGCTCCATTCGCGACTCGCGCGAGGTGCGTCGCAGGGAGGACGCCGCGAACCGGGAGCGCGCGCTGGTCGAGTACCGCTACGCGGTCGAGCAGGAACGCAACCGCATCGCCCGCGACATGCACGACGTGGTGGCGCACTCGCTGGCCGTGGTGATCGCCCAGTCCGACGGCGCGCGCTTCGCCGCCCGCACCCGCCCCGAGGCGGCCGTCGGCGCG
>NZ_WJSP02000262.1 GCF_009720255.1 Agromyces humi
CGGTCGCCGCCGCCGCGTCGGCCTCCGCCCCGACCGCGGCGGTGTCCCATCCCGCCGCGCCGGCGTCCGTCGGGGGCAACGAGACCGCCTCCACCGAGAACGCCACCCGCCTGGTGATCACGAGCGGGCAGAAGGCCGGCGCCGAGTTCCCACTCGGCCGCGACGAGATCACCATCGGCCGCTCCAGCGACTCGGCGATCATCATCCGCGACGACTACACCTCCACCCACCACGCCCGACTCATGCTGTGGAACGGCCGCTGGATGATCCAGGACCTCGACTCCACGAACGGCACCTTCCTCAACGGCTCCCGAGTGACCGTGCCGACGCCCATCCCGCTCGGAGCCACCGTCAAGGTCGGAGCGACGACGTTCGAGCTGCGGCGGTAGCGCCCATGGCCACGGTCAAGGCGAGCGCTGCGGTCTCGCACGTCGGACGGATCCGCTCGAACAACCAGGACTCCGGCTATGCCGGACGCAACCTGTTCCTCGTCGCCGACGGCATGGGCGGGCACGCCGGCGGCGACGTCGCGAGCGCGATCGCCACGCGCCGCATCGCCGAGGCCGACGACGACTACGAGTCGGCACCGGTCGCCGCCGCCGCGCTCGAGGGCGCCCTGATCGCGGCGAACCGCCAGCTCGCCGAGACCGTCGCCGAGCACTCCGAGCTCACCGGCATGGGCACGACCGTGAGCGCGCTGCTGCTCGACGGCGACCGGGTCGTCATCTCGCACATCGGCGACTCGCGCATCTACCTCCTGCGCTCCGGAGAGCTCAGCCAGATCTCGATCGACCACACCTTCGTGCAGCGGCTCGTCGACGCCGGCCGCATCACCGCCGAGGAGGCGATGGTCCACCCCCGTCGGTCGGTGCTCATGCGCGTGCTCGGCGACGTCGAGGCCTCCCCCGAGATCGACTCGATGGTGCTCGACACCCGCGCCGGCGACCGGTGGATGCTCTGCTCCGACGGCCTCTCGGGGGTCGTGTCGTTCGACGAGATCCTCGAGATCATGGCGTCCGACGCCGGTGCCAAGCAGGTCGCTGACCGGCTCGTGAAGGCGTCACTCGACGGCGGCGCCCCCGACAACGTCACCGTCGTCGTGGTGGACATCGGCGATCCCCCCGCCCCCGCCACCCCGCCGCTCGTGGTCGGCTCGGCAGCGGCCCCGCTCGCCTTCGGTGCGGCGGCGGAGCCGGCGCGCGCCCGCGGCATCCGTCTCGCGCCGTTCCGGCCGCACCCCGTGCAGGAGACGCACTTCGAGCCCGACTCCGCCGACTACTTCGACGAGCTCATCGAGGAGGACGCCCGCCGGCGTCGACGCCGCCGCCTGGTGTGGGGTTTCTGGATCGTGCTGCTCGTCGCGGCCATCGTGGCGGTGTTCGTGCTCGGCTACCAGTGGACGCAGACCCGCTACTACGTGGGCGAGTCCAACGGCCGGATCGCGATCTTCCAGGGCATCCAGCAGGACCTCGGGCCGATCTCGCTGCACGAACTGCACACCGAGACCACCGTCGACGTCGCGGACCTCCGCACCTACGACCAGCAGCGCGTGGAGCAGACCATCAGCGCCGGCTCGTTCTCCGAGGCCTTCCGCATCGTGCAGCGACTGGAGGACTCCGTTGACTGACCGCGCCGGCCGCACCGCCGAGGCGTCCCCCGCAGGAGGACCGCCCACGGCTCCCGTGCGGCGCATCCGCATGCCGCAGAAGCTGCGCAACATGGAGCTCTGGCTGCTCATCGTCGCCTGCTTCATCAACGCCGCGGCGATCGTGCTCGTGCAGCTCGGGGCCATGGGACACGTCGACACGCAGCTCGTGCTGCTCGGCGCCGGGCTGTCGGCCCTCGTCTTCGGGCTGCACATCGCCATGCGCTTCGTCGCGCGCGACGCCGACCCGTTCCTGCTGCCCATCGCCACCGTGCTCAACGGGCTCGGCATCGCGATGATCTACCGCATCGACATCGCCGACGGCGAGTCCGGGTGGGAGAGCGCCTCGGTGCGCCAGATCGTGTGGAGCGCCATCGCGATCGTCGCCGCCATCGTGACGATCCTCGTCATCCGGAACCACCGCGTGCTGTTCCGCTACACCTACCTCTCCGGACTCCTGGCGATCGTGCTGCTCCTGCTGCCGCTCGTGCCGGGCATCGGCCGCGAGGTGAGCGGCGCGAGGGTCTGGATCGGCTTCGGCGACATCGCGACGTTCCAGCCCGGTGAGATCGCGAAGATCGCCCTCGCCGTCTTCTTCGCGGGCTACCTCGTGCGCAACCGCGACTCGCTGTCGATGGTCGGCAGGAAGTTCCTCGGCATGCGGTTCCCGCGCGCCCGCGACCTCGGTCCGCTCCTCGTGGTGTGGGCACTGTCGATGGCGGTCATCGTCTTCCAGCGCGACCTCGGAACGGCACTCCTCTACTTCGGCCTGTTCCTCGTGATGCTCTACGTCGCGACGAGCCGGCTCTCGTGGGTGGTGCTCGGACTCAGCCTGTTCATCGGCGGCGCCCTCGTGGCGAGCCAGACCCTCGACTACGTGGGCAACCGCTTCGCGAACTGGCTCGACCCGTTCAGCCCCGATCGGTTCGACCAGGAGTTCGGCGGCAGCTACCAACTCGTGCAGGGTCTCTTCGGGCTCGCGAACGGTGGGCTCATCGGCACCGGATGGGGCGAGGGCCGGCCCGACATCACGCCCGTGCCGCAGAGCGACTACATCATCGCGAGCCTCGGTGAGGAGCTCGGCCTCGCGGGCGTGTTCGCGATCCTCGCGCTCTACGTGCTCTTCGTCGCCCGCGGCTTCCGCATCGGCTTCGCCGGACAGGACGACTTCGGCAAGCTCCTCGGCGTGGGCCTCGCCTTCGTGCTCGCCCTGCAGGTGTTCATCGTGGTCGGCGGCGTCACTCGCGTCATCCCGCTGACCGGCCTCACCACGCCCTTCCTCGCGGCGGGCGGCTCGTCGCTCGTCGCGAACTGGATCATCGTGGCGCTGCTGCTGCGGCTGTCCGACACGGTCCGCAACCATCCGAGGCTGGTGATCGACGGATGAATCGTGAGCTCAAGCGCGTGACGATCGTCGCGCTCCTCATGTTCCTCGCCCTGTTCGTCTCGTCGACGATCATCCAGTACGTGCAGGCGGACGCACTGGCAGCCGATCCGCGGAACTCCCGCACGCTGTACGAGAGCTACTCGGTGGAGCGCGGCCCCATCCTCGTCGGCGGCGAGCCCATCGCGTACTCCACGCCCTCCGACGACAACTACAAGTTCCAGCGCGTGTACGCGCCCGGGGCGCTCTACGCCGCGGTGACCGGGTACATCCCGGTCAACGGCGAGGCCACCGGGCTCGAGCGATCCCTCAACTCGTATCTCAGCGGTCAGAGCTCGAGCCAGTTCTTCGACTCGCTGAACCGCATCATCTCCGGGCAGGATCCGATGGGGGCCTCCGTCGAGGTGGCGATCGACCCGGTCGCCCAGCAGGCGGCATGGGACGCGCTCGGCGACTACACCGGCTCGGTCGTGGTGACCGAACCGTCGACCGGTCGCATCCTCGCCATGGTCACGAAGCCGACCTACGACCCCAACGCCCTCGTCGTGCACGACAGCGAGCAGGTGCAGGCCACGTACGACGCGCTCCTCGCGGACCCGAGCGACCCGCTCACCAACCGCGCGACGGGCGGCGACATGAACCCGCCCGGTTCGACGTTCAAGCTCGTCGTGGTGGCGGCCGCCCTCGAGTCGGGCAAGTACACGCCCGAGTCGACGTTCCCCAACCCCGCGTCGCTCACGCTGCCGGGCACGGACGCGGTCGTCCGCAACTCCGGTGGCGGCACCTGCGGCCCCGGCGCCGAGGTCACGCTCGCCGACGCACTCCGGCTGTCGTGCAACATCCCCATGGCCGAGCTGGGCATGGAGCTCGGCGACGCCGCGATCCGCGAGCAGGCCGAGAAGTTCGGGTTCAACCACGAGTTCGAGATCCCCACGGCGACCGAGCCCAGTGTCTACCCGCGCGCGCTCGACGAGCCGCAGACGGCGCTCACCGCGTTCGGCCAGGGCGATGTGCGGGCGACCCCCCTGCAGATGGCGATGGTCTCGGCCGCGATCGCCAACGGCGGCATCGTCATGGAGCCCGACCTCGTCGACGCGATCACGGCGCCCGACTTCTCGCCGCTGGAGGAGTTCGAGCCGGCGGAATACGGCCGCGCGATCAGCCAGGAGACGGCCGCCACCATGGTGCAGATGATGACCAACGGCGTCGAAAACGGGGCTGCGAGTAATGCAAGAATAGACGGCGTCAGCGTGGCCGGTAAGACCGGTACCGCAGAGAACGGAGAGAGTGACCCCTACACTCTCTGGTTCACGGGTTTTGCCCCCGCCGACGACCCTCAGTATGCGATCACGGTACTCGTGGAGGATGGCGGGGGACTTGGTCAGGAGGGGTACGGCAATCTCATCGCCGCACCCATCGCAAAGCAGGTACTAGAGGCGGTGCTGAACAAATGAGACCGAGCGCAGGGCTCACCTTCGGAGGGCGCTACGAGCTGCAGTCCCGGATCGCCATCGGCGGCATGGGCGAAGTGTGGCAGGCCACCGACCTCGTGATCGGTCGCCAGGTGGCGATCAAGATCCTGAAGGATGAGTACCTCGGCGACCCCGGATTCCTCGAGCGCTTCCGCGCCGAGGCCCGGCACGCCGCACTCGTCAACCATGAGGGCATCGCCAACGTCTTCGACTACGGCGAGGAGGACGGCAGCGCCTACCTCGTGATGGAGCTCGTCCCCGGCGAGGCGCTCTCCACCATCCTCGAGCGTGAGCACGTCCTCTCCACCGACAAGGTGCTCGACATCGTCGCGCAGACCGCGGCGGCACTCCAGGCCGCGCACGCGGCCGGCCTCGTGCACCGCGACATCAAGCCCGGCAACCTCCTCATCACGCCCGACGGCCGCGTGAAGATCACCGACTTCGGCATCGCCCGCATCGCCGACCAGGTGCCCCTCACCGCGACCGGCCAGGTCATGGGCACCGTGCAGTACCTGTCGCCCGAGCAGGCCTCGGGTCACCCGGCCTCGCCGACCACCGACATCTACTCGCTGGGCATCGTCGCGTACGAGGCCCTCGCCGGCCGTCGCCCCTTCACGGGCGAGTCGCAGGTCGCCATCGCCATGGCGCAGATCAACGAGACGCCGCCCGATCTCCCGGTCACGGTGTCCGAGCCGGTGCGCAACCTCGTCTACGCGTGCATCGCGAAGAACCCCGCCGACCGTCCGCAGTCAGCGGCGCACCTCGCACGTGCGGCCACCGCGCTGCGCCGCGGCGACGTGCAGGGTGCCGCGGCCGCGGTTCCCG
>NZ_WJSP02000263.1 GCF_009720255.1 Agromyces humi
GGCCGCGGCGGCGGCGACCAGTCGGACCCGGCGCGGATCGGGCTTCGGCGTCGGCCTGGGTCCGGGCGGGGCGGCGGGGATTCCCGGGATGTCTGCCGAGTCATCCGGGTCATCCGCGGACTTCGGCACGATGAACAGGCGGGTGTCGTCGCCGCGCAGGCAGAGCACCGGCGTCACCCACTCGAGCGTGTCCCGACCGAGGCCGAGGATCGCGATCCGGCCGCTGACCACGGCCTCGTCGATGCGACGGCCATAGGCGAGCGCTGAGTAGAAGCCCTGCGAGAACGCGACGGCCGCCGCGTCGCTGATCGTGAACTGCATCGCGGCGACGGCGTTGATGCCGCTGTTGACGAGCGCCGCGGCCGTGCCGGAGTACAGCTCGTTCGTGCTCGCGGCACCCGACATGCACGAGTTGATCACGACCAGCCGGGGGGTCGGCTCGGCCTCGTCGAGCAGGTCGGCGAGCGCCGACGCGTCGACGTACTCCGCCCGCCCGTCGGGGCCGACGAACGCGAGCACGCCCTCCTCGGAGGAGGAATCGTACGACCCGTGCCCGACGAAGTGGAGCACGTGCCACGGCGCAGAGAGCAGCTTCTCGTGCACGTTGGCCCACGTGACGTCGTCGAGCCACTCGACGAGGATCCGGCCGCGCGCGATATGGGGCCCGAGCGCCGTCTCGAGGCGCATCCGCTCACCCGCGGCGTCGATCGCCGGCAGGTCGCCGGGTGCGGCGACCATCGCGAGCACGCGCAGCGGCGGGTCGAGGTTCAGCGGCTCCATCGGGTCCGTCGTCGGGATCTGACGGATCAGCGGCTCCTTGCGGCAGACGTACACACCGGCTTGGGGGTCGAACAGCGACTCCCACGGGAGGGCGGCGAGCGTCGGGGCGACGAGCCGCAGGCGCACCTGGAGGCTCTCCCCGCGCTCCTTGGCGACGGCACGGCTCGTGCGATACGCCTCCTCGACCTCGCCGGTGAAGACGGCGGAGAACAGCTCGGTGCCCACGCGCTGGATCTCGGTCTCGCCCTCGGTCAGCACCCGCCGCGCCGGAACCGCAGAGGCGAGCACCGTGGAGTCCATGAACGGCAACCGGGTGAGGAGGGTGTCGACGTCCAGCCGGAACGACGCGGATGCCGCGTCCGCCCCGGCCGATCGGAGCACGCGGACGGCCCACGTGCCCGGCTCCTCGCCGGGTCCGATCTCCAGCTCGATGATCGCGCTCACCAGCGGCTCCCGGGCGGTTCCGGGGAGACTGGCCCGGAACCGATACGGAAGCAGGCTACTCCCGCGCGGCCCCGGCGGTCATCAGGTCGGGCACGGGTCGGGCGGCGGAAGCATCCTGCCCACCTCCGGCGGATTCCGGACAAGCACCTGCCCTCGCGGTTCGGCCGGCGGTGCCCGGGCGTACGCTCGACCGGTGAGCACGAGCACCAGCGCGAAGACCGCCGTCGCGGCATCCGGACCCCGACGATCGGGGCGGCTGTCGACGTGGGTGCAGTTCCTCGCCATGGGCGTCGTCTGGGGGGCCAGCTTCCTCTTCATGAAGGTCGCGCTCGAGGGGGTCTCGTTCGGGCAGGTCGCGTGGTCGCGCACCCTGCTCGGGGCGCTGGCGCTCGGCACGATCGTGCTCGTCACGCGGCCGCGCGTGCACCGCCCCGACGGTACCCCGGGACCGGTGCTGCCGCGTGAGCGCGTGGTGTGGCTGCACTTCCTGGTGGTGTCGCTCACCACCTGCGTCATCCCCTACCTGTGCTTCGCGTGGGCCGAGCAGTACGTCTCGTCGAGCCTCGCGTCGATCTACAACGCGACGACGCCGATCATGACGGCGCTCATGGCGACGCTCGTGTTCCGCGTCGAGCGGCTCGGCCTCAGCCGGTGGGTCGGGGTCGGCGTCGGCATCGTCGGCGTGCTCGTGATCATCGCGCCGTGGCAGTACCAGGCGCTCACGGGCAGCCTCGCCGGTCAGCTCGCCTGCCTCGTGGCCACGCTCTGCTACGGGTTCACGTTCGGCTACCAGCGCCGGTTCCTCAGCCAGCGGCCGATCGCCCCGGCGACGTTCGCGTTCCTCTCGATCGGCGTCTCGGCCGTCGTGATGATCGCCCTCACGCCGTTCATCGCCCTGACGCCGGTCGACCTCGACTGGACCATCGCCGGTTCCCTGCTCGCGCTCGGCGTGCTCGGCACCGGCCTCGCCTACATCTGGAACATCAACGTGCTGCGCGCGTGGGGCCCGACGGGCACGTCGACGGTCACCTACGTGACCCCGGTGGTCGGCGTGGCGCTCGGCGTGCTGCTGCTCGGCGAGCGGTTCAGCTGGCACGAGCCGGTCGGCGCGCTGCTGGTGCTGCTCGGCATCCTGCTCGCGCAGGGGCGCCTCCGCCTGCCGCGGCGCACCCCCGCCGACGCCGCCGCCTGACGCCCCCGCCGCCCGCCTTCCCCCTCACCTCCCCGCCGCTTGGCCGTCCCCTCCCCTCCCCGCTGAATGTAGGAACTTCTCGGCGACGCGCGAGCGCGGAGCGCCCGACGCGCCGCGGTGGCGTGCGTTCTTCCTGCATTTCGGATGCCGCCGGCGCCCGATCGGGCACGGTTGGGCCCGCACATACCGGCCCGGCCCGAAGGTCTTGACAGTGGCATCGGAACATGGTTGGTTAGTTACACAAGTAATGAACCAACGAGGTTCGGCACGCAACAGCAGAACGCAACACCAGATAGGCCGGCATTGGACGAATCACGCCCGATCTTCATCCAGATCGCTGAACAGGTCGAGAACGACATCATCGAGGGATCGCTGCCCGAGGGCGGCCAGATCCCGTCGACCAACGAGTTCGCGGCGTTCCTGCGCGTCAACCCGGCCACGGCACTGAAAGGGGTGAATCGCCTTGTCGACGACGGAATCGTGGAGAAGCGACGGGGGATCGGCATGTTCGTGACCCAGGGCGCGAGAGCACGGCTCATCGAACGTCGCAAGGCCGACTTCGCCGCCGAGTACCTCAGGCCGCTCATCATCGAGGCCGAGAAGCTCGGCATCGACATCGACGAACTCGCGGGGCTGCTCCGCGCGGAAAGGATCGACTCATGACCCGCACCGTGGTCCGCGCCAGCGGACTCACCAAGCGCTACGGCTCGTTCACGGCGGTGGACGCCGTCGACTTCACGCTCGAGGAGAACCGCATCTACGGCCTCCTCGGCCGGAACGGCGCCGGCAAGACCACCGTCATGCAGATGCTGACCGGCCAGATCTTCCCGAACGACGGCGAGCTGGAGGTGTTCGGCCGCACGCCGGCCGAGCACGCCGACGTGCTGCGACGACTCTGCTTCATCGCGGAATCACAGCGATACCCCGACGCCTTCCACGCCTCGCACGTGCTGAAGGCGGCACCGTGGTTCTTCGGGAACTGGGATGCCGGGTTCGCCGCGCGACTCGTGGACGACTTCCGGCTCCCGCTCAATCGCCCCATCAAGAAGCTCTCGCGCGGCCAGCTCTCGGCGGTGGGGGTCGTCGTCGGTCTCGCCTCACGTGCACCACTCACGTTCTTCGACGAGCCCTACCTGGGCCTCGACGCCGTCGCGCGGCAGATCTTCTACGATCGGCTCCTCGCGGACTATGCCGCGCACCCCCGCACGATCGTGCTCTCGACGCACCTGATCGACGAGGTGGCCAACCTCCTCGAGCACCTGCTGATCATCGACCAGGGACGCATCCTGCTCGACCGCGATGCCGACGAGGTGCGCGGTTCGGCCACGACGGTGGCGGGCGGCCGCGCGGCGGTCGAATCGTTCGTCGCCGACCGGGCGGTGATCGGTCGGGAGGGCATCGGCGGCCTGGCATCCGTCACCATCGACGGCCGGCTCGACCAGGCCGACCGCGTCCGGGCCGCCGAGCTCGGCCTCGAGCTCGCACCGGTCTCACTCCAGCAGCTCATCGTCCACATGACCGGCGCCGACCTCCGCGCCGACTCGACCGAACAGGAGGTCGCAGCATGACCGCCGTGATCGAGAAGCCGTCCGTCCGCACCGAGCCGCGGTCGCGATTCACCGAGGTGTGGCGCGTCGTGCGCCTGCACGCCCTCACGCCGTCGGTGTTCTTCGGCATTCCGTGGATCATCCTCGGCACCGCCTGGCTGGTGATGATCGTCATCGGCATGATCGCCGGCGCCGCGGGTGCGGACACCGAGAAGATGGGCGAGGGGATGCGCTACAGCTGGGCGGTGCTGTCGCCCCAGTGGTACCTCGTCGTCGTCGGCGTCCAGGCCATCGGCCTCACGATGTCGTTCGCCCTGGGCTTCGGCGCGACGCGACGCGACTTCTGGCTCGGCACGAGTGCCATGTTCGGGATCGTCTCGCTGCTGAACGCCGTCGCCATCGCCACGC
The DNA here is from genome assembly GCF_009720255.1 of Agromyces humi. Taxonomy (GTDB): domain Bacteria; phylum Actinomycetota; class Actinomycetes; order Actinomycetales; family Microbacteriaceae; genus Agromyces; species Agromyces humi. The sequence goes on from NZ_WJSP02000263.1 coordinate 4,372, forward strand.
TCGTGCAGCTCGAGAAGCTGACCGACGGCTGGTGGCTGAACATCGCCATGTTCGACGCGCTCTGGTACGGACAGAACGGCTGGCTGGTCGACTTCTATACGACCCTCGCACTCCAGCTCTTCGTGCTCTTCATCGGGGCGAGCGTCACGACCGTGTACCTGCGGTGGCGGATGCGCGGCATGCTGACGCTCGCGCTCGGCGCGATCGCGCTCATCCTCGGGTTCGTCGCCATCGCGACCTTCACCGAGAGCTGGCCGGCGATCTTCGAGTGGTTCGGAGGGATCGGCATCGTCGGGGTGTTCACCGTCGTGCTCGGACTCGCCGTGGGGTGCGCGATCGGCGGGTACCTGGTGATCCGGCGCGCCACGCCGCGCTGATCGATCGCGCACACGCGCGATCATGCCGCGGCGCGGCATCCGTTCGGGGGAGCGGATGCCGCGCCGCACTCATTCGCGCCGCACCGGGTCATCCCACCGGGTCATCCGCGAGGATGACGCGATCGTGGCAGGATCCGCCTCGGGTGCGACGCGAGCGTGGGCGCTCCGGCGCGAGGCTCGGAGCATGAGTTCCTTCGTGATCGAGGCAGCCGGCCTCAGCAAGACCTTCGGATCCACGCACGCCCTCGCCGGCGTCGACCTCTCGGTGCGCACCGGCGAGTCCGTCGCCATCATGGGCGCCTCGGGCTCGGGCAAGACGACCCTGCTGCACTGCCTCGCGGGGATCACCCGCCCCGATGCCGGCACCGTCGGCTTCCACTCGGGCGCCGGTCGCGTCGAGGTGACCGCCCTCAGCGAGCGCGAGCGTTCGAGGCTGCGGCGCGAGGCCTTCGGGTTCGTGTTCCAGCAGGGCCTGCTGATCCCCGAGCTCACGGCCGTCGAGAACGTCGCGCTCGCGCTCATGCTGGGCGGGATGCCGCGCGCCCGCGCCGAGGAGTACGGGCGG
>NZ_WJSP02000264.1 GCF_009720255.1 Agromyces humi
CCCGCGCCGGTCGAGGTCCACGTGGGCGACGGTCGCGAGATCGACGCCGGCGAGCTCGGGGCACCGGGCGGATTCGACCGCATCCTCCTCGACGCCCCGTGCACCGGCCTCGGCGCCCTGCGTCGTCGTCCCGAGGCGAGGTGGCGCAAGGCGCCGGCGGATGTCGCCGAGTTGACGAAGCTCCAGGGCGAGCTGTTCGACGCGGCGGTCGGTGCACTCGCCCCGGGCGGCATCCTGGCGTACGTGACCTGCTCGCCGCACACCGCTGAGACGCACGGAACGCTGACGGCGGCGCTCGAGCGGTGGCATGGGCGTGTCGAGCAGGTCGACACGCGCGCGGTCCTCCAAGGGCTGTCGCGGCATCCGCTCGACCTCGCCGGCGCGCCCGAGACCGTGCAGCTCTGGCCGCACCGGCACGGCACCGACGCCATGTTCATCGCGCTGGTGCGTCGCACCGGCGAAGGCACCGGCGACGCAATCGCCGCCGACGCCGATCGCTAGGCTGGCGGCATGACGACGCGGATCAACCCGAGCATCCTCGCTGCCGACTGGGCGAACCTCGAGCACGAGCTCGGGCGCATCACCTCGGCCGACCTCGTGCACGTCGACATCATGGACAACCACTTCGTGCCGAACCTCACCTTCGGGCTGCAGATGGTGCAGCGCCTGCAGGAGGTCTCGCCGATCCCGCTCGACGTGCACCTCATGATCGACGATCCCGACCGGTGGGCGCCCGCCTACGCCGAGGCCGGCGCCTTCTCGGTCACGTTCCACGCCGAGGCGGCGGCCGCACCGGTGGCGCTCGCGCGCCGGCTGCGCGAGATCGGCGCGCGGGCCGGCATCGCGCTGAAGCCCGGCACGGATGCCACGCCCTACCTCGACCTGCTGCCCGAGTTCGACCAGGTGCTCGTCATGACGGTCGAGCCGGGGTTCGGCGGCCAGTCGTTCATCCCCGAGACGATGCCCAAGCTGCGGCGCATCGCCGACGCCGTGCGTGACGCAGGGCTCGACGTGTGGCTGCAGGTCGACGGCGGCATCACGGCCGACACGATCGGCATCGCTGCCGAGGCCGGAGCCGACACGTTCGTCGCGGGGTCGGCCGTGTTCGGCGGCGACGTGCCCGCCGACCGCATCGCGTCGCTGCGCGACGCCGCGTCGGCGCACACGCACGCGCACCGGTAGCCTAGACGGGTGAAGACCTTCGACGACCTGTTCGTCGAGCTCAGCGACAAGGCCCGCACCCGCCCCGAGGGTTCCGGCACCGTTCGACAGCTCGACGCCGGCGTGCACGCCATCGGCAAGAAGATCGTCGAGGAGGCGGCCGAGGTCTGGATGGCCGCCGAGTACCAGAGCGACGACGAGACCGCCGAGGAGATCTCGCAGCTGCTCTACCACCTGCAGGTGCTCATGCTCGCGAAAGGTCTCGCGCCGGCCGACGTGTACCGACATCTCTGATCGCGCCATGACCCCATGACCGACCAGCTCCGTCGACACGACCGTGTTGCCAGACACATAAGGCAGGAAATGCTCCGAATCGCCGTGCCCAACAAGGGCTCGCTCGCCGAGACCGCCGCCCAGATGCTGTGGGAGGCCGGCTACACCGGTCGCCGCGACCCGCGCGACCTCCACACCGCCGACCCCCGCAACGGGGTCGAGTTCTTCTACCTCCGACCGCGGGACATCGCGACCTACGTGGGCTCGGGCGCCCTCGACGTCGGCATCACCGGCCGCGACCTGCTGCTCGACTCGGGCTCCGAGGCGAACGAGATCGCCCCGCTCGGCTTCGGCGACTCGACGTTCCGCTTCGCCGGACCGGCCGGGGGCTTCGCCGAGCTCGCCGACCTCCACGGCGTGCGCGTCGCCACCAGCTATCCGGGGCTCGTCGGCGACTTCCTCGCCGGGCACGGCGTGACCGCCAAGCTCGTGAAGCTCGACGGTGCGGTCGAGTCGGCCGTGCGACTGGGTGTGGCGGATGCCGTCGCCGACGTCGTGTCGACGGGCTCGACGCTCCGCCAGGCTGGCCTCGAGATCTTCGGTCCGGTGATCCTCGAGTCCGAGGCCGTGCTCATCGGCTCGGGCGTCGAGCGCGCAGGCGCCGACACCCTGCTCAGGCGCCTGCAGGGCGTGCTCGTCGCCCGCCAGTACGTGCTGCTCGACTACGACGTGCCCGTCGCGCACCTCGAGCGAGCGACCGAGGCCGCGCCGGGCTTCGAGTCGCCCACCGTCTCGCCGCTCCACGATCCCGAGTGGGTCGCCGTGCGGGTCATGATTCCGCGGGTCGACATGAACCACGTCATGGACGAGCTGTACTCGCTCGGGGCCCGGGCGATCCTCGTCAGCGCCATCCACGCGGCCCGGTTGTGAGGCGCGGATGTCCCTCGCCGTCCGTGTGATCCCGTGCCTCGACGTGGCCGCCGGCCGCGTCGTGAAGGGCGTGAACTTCCAGAACCTCCGCGACGCGGGCGACCCCGTCGAGCTCGCCGCGCGCTACTCCGACCAGGGCGCCGACGAGCTCACGTTCCTCGACGTCACGGCCACCGTCGACGACCGCTCCACCACGTACGACATGGTGCAGCGCGTCGCCGAGCAGGTGTTCATCCCGCTGACCGTGGGCGGCGGCGTCCGCTCGGCCGAGGACGTGGCGCGACTCCTCGGCCACGGCGCCGACAAGATCGGCGTCAACAGCGCGGCGATCGCCCGCCCCGAGCTCATCGCCGAGATCGCCGACCGGTTCGGCGCCCAGGTGTGCGTGCTCTCCCTCGACGTGAAGCGCTCGCGGCGCACGGCCTCGGGCTTCGTGGTGACCACGCACGGCGGCCGCACCGAGACCGACCTCGACGCGCTCGACTGGGCGCGCCGGGCCATCGACCTGGGCGCGGGCGAGCTGCTGGTCAACTCCATCGACGCCGACGGCACCAAGGCGGGCTTCGACCTCGAGCTCACCGCGCTGATGCACGAGCTCGCCGGCGTGCCGGTGATCGCGTCGGGCGGCGCCGGCGCGGTCGAGGACTTCGCCCCGGCGATCGCGGCAGGGGCCGACGCGGTGCTCGCGGCATCCGTGTTCCACAATGGCGAGGTGACGATCGGCGAGGTGAAGGCCGCACTCGCCGCGGACGGGAGGATCGTGCGATGAGCGAGGCCGGCGACGAGGAGCTCGAGCGCGACGAGGAGTCGTGGGCGCCCGGGGCATCCGCCGTGGACCGCGCGCTGTTCAACGCCGACGGGCTCCTGCCCGCGATCATCCAGGAGGAGGGCACCGGTGAGGTGCTCATGCTCGGCTGGATGGACCGCGAGGCCATGCGCCGCACCCTCACCGAGGGTCGCGTGACGTTCTGGTCGCGCTCTCGGCAGGAGTACTGGCGAAAGGGCGACACGTCGGGGCACGTGCAGTACGTCCGCGCCGCCGCCCTCGACTGCGACGCCGACACGCTCCTCGTCACCGTCGAGCAGGTCGGCGCCGCGTGCCACACGGGCACGCGCACATGCTTCGACGGCGACCCGCTCGAGGTCGCCGTGGGCGCTGCGCCCGCCCCGAAGACGACTGGCGCCCCGGCCCCGACGTCCGCCGACTGACGAACCCACCGCCGACACGAGGAGGCCGAGTGCCCGCCACCACGAGCTTCGACGAGTTCACCGCCCTGCTGCCGGGCCGCAGGGTCGTGCCCGTGTCCCGTGAGCTGTTCGCCGACGGCGAGACCCCGGTCGGCATCTACCGCAAGCTCGCCGCCGGCCGCCCGGGCACCTTCCTGCTCGAGTCCGCCGAGCAGGGCGGTATCTGGTCGAGGTACTCCTTCGTCGGCGCGTCCTCGTACGGCGTGCTCACCGAGCGCGACGGGCACGTCGAATGGCAGGATTACGGCCTCTCGGCGGAGCGTGCGCTGGGCGAGGCAGCGGCACTCGCGCCCCTGGCCGCGCTCGAGGCGCTGTACGAGCGCTGGCGCACCGAGGACGTGCCGGGCGCGCCGCCCCTCACCGGCGGGCTCGTCGGCTTCATCGGGTGGGAGGCGATCCGGCAGATCGAGCACCTCCCGAACCGGCCGCCGGCCGACTTCCGGATGCCGGGGCAGGCGTTCGCCTTCGTGGCCGAGCTCGTCGTCATCGACCACCGCACGGGCACCGTGCAGTTGGTCGCCTCGGCGCTCAACGACGGCGACGAGTCGCCTGAGGCGCTCTGGGTCGACGCGCAGGAGCGGCTCGACCGGATGCAGCGGCGGCTCGCCCGCCCGTCGGAGGCGTGGCTCGCCGAGATCGACCTCACGACCGCCGCGTCGCCGACGCATCGGACCGAGAAGGCCGACTTCCTCGCCGCGGTCGAGCGCTCCAAGGAGTACATCCGCGAGGGCGACATCTTCCAGGTCGTGGTCTCGCAGCGCTTCGAGCAGGTGGCGACCGCGGACCCGATCGACGTCTACCGGGTGCTCCGAAGCCTGAATCCGAGCCCGTACATGTACGTGCTGCACCTCGACGACCCGGCCGGCGAGCCGTACTGGATCGTCGGCTCCTCGCCCGAGGCGCTCGTGAAGGTGGAGGACGGCCGCGTCTTCACGCACCCGATCGCGGGCTCGAAGCCGCGGGGCGCGACGCCCGAGCAGGACGCCGACCTCGAGGCCGAGCTCGTCGCCGACCCGAAGGAGCAGGCCGAGCACCTCATGCTCGTCGACCTCGCCCGCAACGACCTCGCCAAGGTCTGCACGGCCGGGTCGGTCGAGGTGACCGAGTTCATGCGGGTCGAGCGGTTCAGCCACATCATGCATCTCGTGTCGTCGGTCGAGGGGAACCTCGCACCAGGGGCGAACGCCGTCGACGTGTTCCGGGCGACCTTCCCGGCCGGCACGCTGTCGGGTGCGCCCAAGCCGCGGGCGCTCGAGATCATCGACGAGCTCGAACCCGCCCAGCGCGGGCTCTACGGCGGCGTCGTCGGCTACTTCGGCTTCGGCGGAGACGCCGACCTCGCGATCGCGATCCGCACCGCCACGATCTCGGGCGGAATCGCGCGCGTGCAGGCGGGCGGCGGGCTCGTGGCCGATTCGGTGCCCGAGTCGGAGTTCCAGGAGTCGCAGAACAAGGCGGCGGCGCCGTTGCGCGCGGTCGCCGTCGCGAACGCCATGCGGAGGGTCGAGTGAGCACCGCGCGCATGAAGCTGCCGATCATCGTGGCCACGATCGTCGGCGCCGGCCTGGCGCTGCTCTCGTGGAGCCAGACCTGGTTCGAGCCACCCTTCTCATCGTGGCCCTCACCCTGCTCGGGATGCTTCCCATGTATCGCCAGGTCGCAAAGGAGACTCCGCACGGCCACGGGTCGGTGGCCAT
>NZ_WJSP02000265.1 GCF_009720255.1 Agromyces humi
GACAGGGCTCGTTCACCTGCCGTTCACCGTCGTGGCGGAAGCTCGTAAAGCGCGCGGCTTAGCGTCGCAGGCGGGCCGGCACCCGGCCCATCCCCTGCACTCAAGAACCCCGGAAGGGAGTCACGTGGAGGGCGGCGCGGCCATCACGCCCGAGGCGATCGCCGTGGCCGCGATGGACGGCGACGCCCTCGCGATCTCGCTCATCCAGCGATCGGCACGGCTCGTCGGCGAGTCCATCGCCGCGCTGGTCAACATGTTCAACCCGGCCGTGATCGTCGTCGGCGGCGCCGTGTCGTCGGCCGGTGAGGTCTTCCTCGCCGAGGTGCGCCAGCGCGTCTACGAGCTCTCGCTGCCGCTCGCCACCCGCGATCTCAGCATCGTGCGCTCGCTCGGCGACGAGAAGGAGCCGCTCCGCGGTGGCGCGGAGATGGTGCGCGAGCAGCTCTTCGAAGCCACCTTCCCGCGCTGGTTCGCCGACGGGCGGCCGACCATCAGCGAGGTCATGATGGCATCATGACCTCTTCTTCCGTTTTATGACATAAGCGTGTAGCTTTCTGTCTCAAGTGAGACACGAAGGAGCGCCCGCATGACCCTCGCCGCCCTGCGCGATGATGCGCTCGCCTCCACTGACGACGGGTTCGCACTCCGCCTCGGCCTCCCGTGGATCCGATCGCTTCCCGTCGCCAGCCTCGAGGGTCTCGAGCTCGCGATCGACGGGGACCAGGTCGACCCGGTGCTCGTCGCGCTGGACGGTCGGCTGCTCGACCCCTCGGGCCTCGCCCGGGAGCGCGGGTGGTGGTTCCTGCAGGACCGCCTCGTGCTCAGAGGCTGGCGGATGCTGCCGCCCGGCGTCCACGACGTCGTCGTCGCGTTCCGGCTCGTGATCCCCTACCTGCAGACGGCGCCCGACGGCCCGCTCACGCTGCCCTTCCACGTCGCGCGCGCACTCCGACTCGATGCGCCCGCCTCCGCACCGTCCGTGTCCCGCGATGTCGCCTGATCCGAAGGACGCCGTGACCACCGCGCTTCCCAGCACCTGGGTCCTGGCCGCGAGCGCCTTCAACTGGACGCCCGACGTGATCCGGGCCGAGCGGGCGGCCCCCGACATCGCCGCCGGGATCGTGACCGACGGCGTCGCCTCCGTCATCGAGCTCGAGCCCGGCCAACTGTGGCGGTCGTTCCCCGTCTCCGCCGACCCCGAGGTGGACGCGCTGCGTCGCGTGCTCGACGCGGCGGGCGGCAGTGTGAGCATCGTCGGGGCGAGCCTCGACGACTGGACCGGTGCCCGGCAACGACGCTCCGAGGAGGAGCGACTCGCGTTCCTGCTCCCCCAGCTCCGCGCCGCCCGTCGCATGGGGGCCTCGGGCGTGCGACTGCCGATCGGGCAGGCGGGCGAGGCGCTCCTGCAACGGCTGGTGCCCACCCTGCATGAGCTCGACCTCGTGCTGTACGAGGAGATCCAGGGGCAGCAGGCACCCGACTCGGCACCCACCGCGGGGGCGATCGACGTCATCGCCGGCATCGACGACCCCAGCGTGCGCCTCCTCGTGGACCTCAGCATGCTGATGCCCGCCCTGCCGACCACCTACCTGGATGAGCTCGCGCATGCGGGCCTGCCACCTGAGCTGCTCGCCCGCCTCGTCGACGAGTGGCGCGACCCCGCCACGACCGGAGCGGTCGTCGGGCTGCTCCGGTCGGGCGGAGTCCCCCCGGCGATCCAGACGCTCTACATGAACCTGCTCGTGCGCTTCGGGCGCTCGGCCGCGGCGGACCTCCGCGGCATCCTGCCCCTCGTGGGCGCCTTCCACCTCAAGTTCTGGGACCTCGACGATGCCGACCTGCGCGTGTCCGCGCCGATCCGCGACCTCGGCGCCCTCCTCGCCGCCTCCGACTTCGTGGGCACGCTCTGCAGCGAGTGGGGCGGGCACGAGTGGCTCGTCGACGACGACGCCGCGGACATGACCCGGCGGCACCTCGCGCTCGCGCGATCCGCCCTCCTCGACGGCTGCAACGCTGCCTGATCAGCGCGGCTCCAGCGCCACGGGCAGCCATCACTGGACGCGATGGCGCTAGGGGCCGAATCCATCGCGCTGATAGAATGGGGGTCCCGACCCCAGCGAAGGAACACAGCGACGTGTCCGACCTCCCCCCGCTCTCCCGACTCGATCTCAACCTCCTCGTGTCGCTCGACGCCCTGCTCACCGAACGCAGCGTCACCCGAGCCGCCGAGCGGCTCCACCTCAGCCAGCCCGCGCTGAGCGCCTCGCTCGCGCGGCTGCGCACGCACTTCAACGACCCCATCCTCGCGAGGACCGGCAACTCCTACGAGCTCACGCCCCTCGCATCACGCCTGTCCGAGCACACGGCCGCGGCGCTCGATGCCGCACGGCGCGTCTTCGAGAGCCAGGCGGAGTGGGATCCGAGCCAGTCGACGCGCGAGTTCGCGATCTACGGCTCCGACTACAGCCTCGCCACCACCGGCCGACGTCTCGCCTCGCTGGCGGCGGCTCGCGCTCCTGGGGTGCGCTTCCGCTTCATGGTGCACAACCAGCAGATCGTCGAGGACGCGGTGAACCGCCTGCGCGGCGCCGACGGGCTGCTCATGCCGCACGGCTTCCTCACCGACCTTCCGTACACCGACCTCTTCACCGATTCGTGGGTCATCATCGCGGCCGACGACCATCCCACGCTCGGCGATACCGTCACCCTCGACGACATCGCCCGGCAGCCGTGGGTCTTCACCTACCAGTCGCGGTCGGCGTTCACCTCGGCGACCCGGCAGATCCAGCAGCTCGGCATCGAGCCGCGGGTCGAGGCCGTGGTCGAGAGCTTCCTCGCGCTGCCGATGTTCATCGCGGGCACCGACCGGCTCGCGCTCGTGCAGGCGGCGCTGGCCGAGTACGCCCGCAACGTCGGCGGGGTGCGGGTCTACGCCCCTCCGTTCGACGCGACGCCGATCCACAACGCGATGTGGTGGCATCCGGTGCACCGCCGCGATCCCGAGCACGAGTGGCTGCGCTCGCTCGCCACCGAGGCCGCGAGCGAGTTGAGCATCGAGGCCGCCTGAGCGGGCGGCATCCGGGACCGGCAGGCTCCGGATGCCGCACCGCCCGTTCGATCAGGAGGCGACGACCGGCTCCTCGGTCGGGGCAGCCACCGGCGCCGCCCGGCGCAGCCGGATCCCGAGCGCGACCGCGACGAGCGCACAGGCGACCCCGACGACCCCGACGGCGGTCGGCAGCCCGCCGAGGGCGGCCACGAGTGCGCCGATCAGGATCGGGGTGAGGAACTGGCCGAAGAAGAACGCCGCGTTCCACCAGCCGGTGGAGCGTCCTCGCTCCTCGAACCGCACGCCCGCCAGCGCCCAGGTGAGCATCGACGGCAGGAGCACGCCCGACCCGAAGCCGGCGATGACCGCGCCGGCGATGACCCCGGGCTCGCCGCCCGCGACCCAGATCACGATCATGCCGAGGGCCTGCAGGCCGAACGCGAGGGGCAGCACGAACCGGTGCCCGCGTCGCACGAGGCGCGGGAAGCTGAACGCGCCCGCCGCGGTGACGAGCGACGCGGCCGCGGCCACCGCTCCGATCGTGGCCGTGTCGGCGGCGTCCACGCCGTTCTCGACGAGGAGGTAGCTCGTCTCGATGAGCATCACGTAGAAGGTGAACCCGCCGAACAGCGCGACGACGAGCGGGAGGCGGAGGTGGCGCCACGGGACCGGCACGCGACCAGCCGCGGCGACGTGCGCATCGGTCGTGTCGGCCCGGCTCGGCTCCCAGAGCAGGAACACCATCGGCACCGCGATGACGAGGCTGACCGCGTACACCCAGAACGGCGTGTGCCAGCCGCCGACGCCGAGTGCGCCGCCGAGCACGATGAAGACCGTCGCGGCCAGCGTGGTGGCCACGGTCTGCAGGCCGAGGTACTTGTTGCGCCGTGTCTCCTCGTGGAAGTAGTCGACGATGAGCGTCGTGCAGACCGTCATGATCGCCGCTTCGGTGATGCCGACGCCGACACGGGTGAGCAGGATGAGCTGCAGCGACTCGAGGTAGGCGGGCGCCGTGCCGACGAACGCGTACGCCACCATCGCGATGATGAGCAGGCGCTTGCGGCCGAGGCGGTCGACGATCTGTCCGGCGAACGGGGCGAAGATCGCGATCATGAGCGCCGGTATCGCGACGATCATCGGCACGAGCACCTCGGCGCCGGGCTGGTCGCCGAAGACCGCCGAGAGCTGCGGCAGGATCGGCGTGATCAGCACGGCGCCGAGCACGGGCAGGCAACTGCCCGCGAGCAGCAGGATCGCCTGCCAGATGCCCGCCTTTCGGACTGCTGCGGCGCGGGGCGCCTCGACCGATGAGTTCGTCATTGAATCTCCTTGGGTGGGGGTGGGGGTGACGCGTCCGTCAGGGACGCGTCCGTGGCCTCCGGCGAGCCGGAGGGACGTCGGGAACCGGAACCGATGCTCCGATGGTGTTGCGGATCTCGCCGATGCCCTCGACGCGCATCACGACCTCGTCGCCGGTCGCGAGCGGCGGCGGAGTGAGCTCGCCGGCCCGTCCCCAGAGCTCGGCGAGGCATCCGCCGTTGCCCGCGGTGCCCGAGCCGAGCACGTCGCCCGGCACGACCCTCGAGTCGCGCGACGCGTAGGCGACGAGGTCGCCGAAGGGCCACCCCATGTTCGAGAGCAGGTCGACGCCGATGCGCTCGCCGTTGACGAGGACCTCCATGCCGATCGGCAGGAACCCCTCATCGTCGAGGCGGCCGTCGAACTCGTCGGCGGTGACGATCCACGGGCCGAGCGTGGTGGCGAAGTCCTTGCCCTTGGCCGGCCCGAGTCGCACCTTCATCTCGCGGGCCTGGACGTCGCGGGCCGACCAGTCGTTGAAGATCGTGTACCCGAAGATGTGGCCGGCGGCGTCGGCGGGCGACACGTCGCGCCCGTCGGAACCCACGACCCCGCCGATCACGGCGCCCACCTCGAGCTCGAAGTCGAGCCGCTCGGTCCTCGGCGGTCTCACCTCGGCGCCGGTCGCCACGATCGAGTGCGGGTTCGTGAAGTAGAACGTCGGGAACTCGTACCACTCCGGCACCACGTGGCTGGCGCCGTCGATCGACGCGGTGACGCCCTCGACGTGCTCCTCGAACGCCACGAAGTCGCGCACGCTCGCGGGCACGAGCGGCGCGAGCAGCTCCACCTCGGCGAGGGGCACGGATGCCGCGGCGTCGACCTCTGCGGCGAGCGCGGGCACGTCGGCGAGGCCGACGGCGAGCACCTCGGCCACGGTCAG
>NZ_WJSP02000266.1 GCF_009720255.1 Agromyces humi
CGGTCGTCACGCCCACCACGGCTTGCCTGGTCTGCATGGGGGACGTCGATCCGGACAAGGCGCGTCTCGAGGCGCTCAGCGACGAGGAACGACAAAGCCTTATCCGTCAGGGTTACGCCCCAGAGCTCGGTGAGCCCAACCCGTCTGTCATCACGTTCACCACAATCGCCGCGTCGCTAGCGGTGAACGAGTTGCTCTCTCGCGTCTTTGGCTATTGCGAGATGGAACCGGCCAACCGCCTTGTCGCTCGAATCGGGAGCCGAGAAATGAGCCGAACCCGGCATCTAACCCGGGGAACGCATCGCTGCGGCAAGTCAACCCATGTCGCGGTGGGCACCCAAGAGCCTTTCCTTGACTATGGATGGACGGATGCGTAAGAACCGATTCCGGCGTTGGCTCCGACGACACGGCATCTTCACCGGCCGGCTCACTCGCGTCAAGTACTACGCGGAGCACTCGGAACTACCTGACGTGCCACGAGCCAACGAACTGGCGATTGCTGGTACACCTGACCGTCCCAAATGGGCCTTGCTCGACTGCCCGTGCGGCCGCGGCCATACGATTCTGATGCCGCTCTCCGGCACGGCAAGTCCGCGTTGGACGGTGTCTGAGGTTGGTGCGGGTAGGCCATCGCTTCATCCTTCGATCGACAGAAACCGGGACGGAGGCGTGCGTTGCCACTTCTGGATTCACCACGGGCGGGTTGTCTGGGTGCAGTAGGGCCGACGGGCGTAGCCCTTCGTCGACGCGCTGAACTGGCTGGGTCTGAGGACAGTACGCGCTCAAAGGTGAAGGAGCGGTTTACCGAAGGGGTAAACGCCGCGGCATCCGTGCCCTAGCACCTTCAACACGGAGCACGTGCAGGCGACCCGATCCGCAAGCCGCTGCCCGAGACGTGGCGGGTTCGGATGATCCGATGGGCGGATCGCGAGGCGGCGCAATCGCTCAGTCGACACGCCAAACGTCTACCCCGAAGCATCCGAACGATATATCGTTGATATATCGTCGAGACCCAGATCGGGCCCCGGTTCAGGGAGGACATCATGAGCGCTTCGTACATGGGCGACAACTTCACCGGCGGCTCCGGCGGGTGGGGGCAGGGTCGCTCGGGGCCGAACCTGTGGGAGGCCATGGAGCAGCTGCGTGGCATGTTCGAGCAGAAGGTCGCACCGCGCATGGGCCGCGGCGACGTCCGCGCGGCGGTGCTCTCGCTCCTCGCCGAGAAGCCGATGCACGGCTACCAGATCATCAGCGAGATCGCCGAGCGCAGCGGCGGCGTGTGGAAGCCGAGCGCGGGCTCGGTGTATCCGACGTTGCAGCTGCTCGCCGACGAGGGACTCATCAGCGCCGAGGAGTCGAACGGCCGCAAGACGTACTCGCTCACCGAGGCGGGACGGGTCGAGGTCGAGGCATCCGCTGATCGACCGCAGCCGTGGCAGACCTCGAGCTCGCGCGAATCCGGCGGCATGGGGGCACTCCCGAAGGCCGGCATCGAGCTCGCACAGGCTGCGGCGCAGGTGCAGCGCACGGGCACTCCCGAGCAGGTCAAGCAGGCGGTCGAGGCGCTCGACGAGGCGCGTCGTCGCCTCTACTCGATCCTCGCTCAGGACTGACCTCGGTGGGCTCGGCACGTCGGGGTCCTGGGGACCCGACGCCCGACGTCGGCAACACGCGTGCCCGCTACCGGCGGATCCTGCGGTTCGCCGCGCGGTACATCGTGCAGACGTGGTGGTACGAGCTCGTGTTGCCCCGCATCGGCCTGGCCAAGGTCGCGGCGCGCGGGCGGGAAGCCCGGCTGACCCGCATCGCCCAGCGCTTCCACGTGCTCGCGGTCGACCTCGGCGGCCTCATGATCAAGGTCGGCCAGTACCTCTCGTCGCGCCTCGACATCCTGCCGCCCGAGATCACGAAGGAGCTCGCCGGCCTGCAGGACGAGGTGCCGCCCGTGCCGTTCGACGCGATCCGGCGCCTCGCCGCCGCCGAGCTGGGCGTACCGCTCGAGCAGGCGTACGCGTCGTTCGACCCCGAACCGCTGGCCGCGGCATCCCTCGGCCAAGCGCACCGCGCCACGCTCTCGCCGATCGACGCCGCCGACATGGGATACGACGAGGCCGTCGTCAAGGTGCAGCGACCGGGCATCGAGACGATCGTCGACGTCGACCTGTCGGCGCTGCGTCGCGTGGCCGGATGGCTCAGCCGCGTGCGATTCGTCGCGAACCACGTCGACCTCCCCTCGCTCGTCGAGGAGTTCGCCGTCACGAGCCTGCAGGAGATCGACTACCTGCAAGAGGCGGGCAACGCCGAGCGGTTCGCCGCGAGCTTCGCCGGCGACCCGCGCGTCGCCGCGCCCGAGGTCGTCTGGGAGCGCACGACCCGCCGCGTGCTGACCCTCGCCGACGTGACCGCGATCAAGATCAACGACCGCGAGGCTCTGCTCGCGGCGGGCATCGACCCGAAGGCGGTCGCGAAGCAGTTCGCGGCCGTCATGTTCGACCAGCTCTTCCGCGACGGCTTCTTCCACGCCGACCCGCACCCCGGCAACATCTTCGTCACGCCGGTCGAGCGGGTGACGGATGCCACGTGGGCGCCGGATGCCGCGTCGCGGGCGTCATCCGTTGCGCCCGGGGCATCCGCTGGCTCCCTCTCCTCCCCCGACTGGCGGCTCACCTTCATCGACTTCGGCATGATGGGCGAGGTGCCCGACGGGCTGCGTCGCGGACTGCAGCAGCTCTTGCTCGCGGTCGCCGCGCGTGACGGCAAGCGCCTGGTCGACAGCATCCGTGGGGTCGGAATCCTGCTGCCGTCGGCCGACACCGAGGAACTCGAGCGGGCGATGTCCGAGCTGTTCGCGCGCTTCGGAGGCATGGGACTCGCCGAGGTGCGGCAGATCGACGAGCGCGAGCTGCGCAGTTTCGCGATCGAGTTCGGAGAGACGATGCGGGCGCTGCCGTTCCAGCTGCCCGAGAACTTCCTGCTCGTCATCCGTTCGATGTCGCTGACCTCGGGCCTCTGCAGCTCGCTCGACCCCGACTTCAACATGTGGGACGCCGTCGAGCCCTACGCCGGCCAGCTCCTGCGCGACGAGCGGGGCAACATCGTGCAGGCGCTCGGCAAGGAGGCGCTGTCGTACGCCAGCATCGTCGCGCGCCTGCCGCAGCGCCTCGACGCGCTCGCCGACCGCGTCGAGGAGGGCCGCCTCGTCGCGCACTCGCCGCGGATCGAGCGGCGCCTGGCGAAGCTCGAGCGCACGGCCGGGCGGATCGTCTCGGCCGTCGTGTTCGTCGGCCTGTTCATCGGCGGCATCCTGCTTCGCCTCGACGAGCCGGTGTGGGGCGTGGCGCTGATGGTGGCGTCGGCGATCCCGCTGCTGCACGCGGTCTTCGGCGGGGTGTTCGGGCGGCGCGGTCGCGGATGATCGGAGCCCACGGCGAGGCCGGGCCATCTAGCGCCAGAGCCGCCGATAGAGGTTGCCGTCCGTGCCGTAGTGGTAGAGATCGATGGTGCCGTCGGTGTGCGAGACGGCGAAGGGAACATATTTCGTCTCAGAGGGGTGCGCTTCCCACCCCGACCATTGTTCGAACTCCCAGACACCCCACGTGATGCGAAGGTCCTTCGCCGCGTAGAACACCTCGTACTTGCCAAGCCCGCGGCTCGTCGCGGCCACTTCCCAACCCGCCATATTGTTGCCACCAAGTGACGTCCAGCCGACCCACTCATCTGTGTAGGTGCGGTAACGGTTCACCCAGATCCCCTTGTCCTCGCCTTTGCCGAACAGAATCCAGTCTTTTCCGTCCGAGATCAGCGTTGGCGGCCCGTAGAACAACCGATCGCCGACGGCCCCTTCAGACCAGGCTCCGTTCGGATTTTGCTTCATCCATACGTAGCGGTTGTCGTCGCGCCAGTTGACGATCATGGTCGTCTCCCCGTCGAGCGCAGAGACCGCCGGCCGATCCTTGATCACGTCGTTGGAGTCCTTCCAGTCCGACCATCCATGCCCGTCGAACGTGCAGTACCTCAGGCGACTGTTGAAGTTCACGGCAACCCAGAGGTTTCCGGCGCCGGATGCCGAGGCAGAGACACCCCGGAGCTTGCCCGTGTGCTCCGGCTGCAATGGCATCCCCATCCAGTGGAGGCGGTCCCACCGTGGCCCACTCTGCCAATCATCATTGGCGTAATCGAGCTCGTTGTTCGCGATGCGGAAGATGTCGATCTGGTTCGGCAATCTCGAGGCGAGCGCCGGTGGCGGGGTATCCCGCGATGGATCGAACAGCGTTGGACCGATGGCTTCCCAGTCCGACCACGTCATGATTCCCCCTCAGACATCTCGGATGCGTTCAAACGCGCACATCATCGTGGTTCCAAGCCGCGGCGACCATGCAGTGGAGATCAAATCCAACGGCGCCGATAGAGGTTGTCGTCCGTGCCGTAGTGGTAGAGATCGACGGTTCCCTCTGTGTGAGACACAGCGAACGGCGCGAAGTGCGTCTCGGATGGATGCCTTTCCCATCCGGATGTGTGCTCGCCATTCACGAAGAACGCACTCTCGATCTCGTAGTCGCCTCGCTGGTAGAACAGTTCGTACCTGCCGGGGCCGCTGGAGGTAGCGGCGACCTCAGACTGCGTCTCCCCACCCAGCGAGCGCCATCCCTGCCACCCGTCTGCCCAGTGGTTGGTCCATACTGCGGAGTCGAGCCCGACGCCGAAGAGGTCAAGCTCCCCGTCGCGAGTCGAGACGAGAGCCGGCGCGCCCCTGAACTGCTCGCCACCGTCGCCGATAACTGCCCACGACGTCCAGCTACCGTCCGCCCGTCGGCCTCGTCCGTGATACCGGCCTACGAAACCCTGATACCCCAGCAGGACCAAGCTGACCTCGTCCGGTGCCCAGGCAGCGATGGCGGGCTTCCCGGTGCCGTTGCCACCGGTGTCGACCCAACCAGACCACCCGTGCCCATCGAACTCGCGGAGCCACAGGCGTGTGTTCCAGTTCACCGCGATCTTCAAGCCACGGGCGTCTCGCGCCATCGCGGCCACCCCTTGGCGCGGGCCGGCTGTTGGTGGCCGATCCAGTTCGTTCCAGGCCAGCTGATCCCATCGCGGTCCGCTTGACCAGTCGTCGCTGGCATGAAGGATGCGATCCCCCGCAAACCTGAAGATGTCGATCTGGTTCGGAAGCCTTGACGCAAGAGCTGGACCTGGGTCGTCCGGGCTTGCGATCAGCGTCGGGCCAAGGTTCTCCCAGTCAGTCCACG